>ONJE01000229.1 GCA_900318045.1 uncultured Eubacteriales bacterium | reverse complement strand
GTGGTCTGGGTGAGAGGATTCGAACCTCCGGCCTCTTGAACCCCATTCAAGCACGCTACCAAACTGCGCTACACCCAGATATTCAGTTCATGTCGTCGCGGGATTCCAGTACGCGCTCGAATCACCTTGACAACGGAAACTATTATACATACTTTTGATTGTTTTGTCAAGCCGAAATTTCAGGGAATGGGGAAACGGCGCGTAAAGATTTGGGGGATTATTCCTGCGCGTTGGCGCTGTGGTTCAGCTGGCGCAATTCTTCTGCGATGTTTTGCAGGGCCTCGATCTGCTGCTTCGTCAGGCCGTCGGTGGAGATGTAGGGCGTGTCGCAGACGCCGGGCAGTCGGCATGCATTTCCTTTCTTTCCGATCTTTTCTCAAGCCTTGACCCCCTTCCCCAAATCGCCTATAATATACCATGTCGACAGTATGGTATATCCACGTAAAGGCGGGAAGGATTTGAAGATCACACGGGCGGAGCTGACGCATTTTCGCAGCTACGAGGGGTGCGAGATCGTGCCCTGCGAGGGCGTGAACGTGCTGCTGGGGGACAACGGGCAGGGCAAGACGAACGTGCTGGAGGCGCTGTACCTGTGCTGCACGGGGCGCTCCCACCGCACGCGGCAGGACCGGGAGCTGATTCGCTGGGGGGCGGACTTCGCGGCGGTGCGGGTGGAGGCCCTGCGCCGGGACGGCACCCACCGCGTGGAGATCGCCCTGCCCGCGCTGGGGCGGCGCAAAATCAAGGTGTCGGGGCAGGAGATCAGCCGCTCCGGCGAGCTGATGGGCCACGTCACCGGGGTGCTATTCTCGCCGGAGGATTTGCGCACGGTGAAGGACGGCCCCGCCGAGCGCCGCCGCTTCGTGGACATGGCCCTTTCCCAGGTGAAGCCCGCCTATTACTATGCCCTGCAGCGCTACGCCCGGGCGCTGAAGCAGCGCAACGAGGCCCTGAAGGCCATCGCCGCACGGCCAGAGCTGATGGCCACGCTGGACGCCTGGGACGAACAGCTGGCCGCCGCAGGGGTCGGGCTGATGGCCCAGCGCCGGGACTACATACGCCGCCTCAGCCAGACCGCCGCCGCCATCCACCGGGACATCGCCGACGATAAGGAGCGGCTGGAGATCCGCTACCTGCCCAGCGTGTCCGCCGGGGACGACGACACCGCCTTCCTGGACGCGCTGTTCGCCGCCCGGGAGGCTGACGCCCGGCGCATGACCACCACCGTGGGCGCCCACCGGGACGACGTGCAGATATTGGTGGAGGGCCGGGACGTGCGGGCCTACGGCTCCCAGGGCCAGCAGCGCACCGCCGCGCTGTCCATGCGGCTTTCCGAGCTGGACGTGATGCGCGAAGCGCTGGGCGAATGGCCCATGCTGATGCTGGACGACGTGATGAGCGAGCTGGACCCCGGCCGCCGCCGCCAGCTGGTCAGCAGGCTCAGCGGCGTGCAGACCTTCATCACCTGCACCGACGCCGCCGACCTCGCCGGGGCCGAGGTCGGCAGGGTCTGGCGGGTGGAAAATGGGGTGTTGAAAGAGGACTGACCGGTGGGTCAGTCCTCTTTTGATGGGGGAAATGCTGATTTGTCGCTGAGGCGACAAATCAGCATTCAGTGATTAGTGGTTAGTGGCTGGTAGTGGTGCAAATCCCTTTGGGATTTGTCTGATTCAGAGGGAACGGCGGAGGTTTCAACGCTTCTCAATCCATAAAATCATAGAAATCCGGCAACTGTTCAGCCGCATACAAATTCTGATTTGTCGCTCCGCGACAAATCAGAAGTTGAGTGGTTAGTGATTGGTGGTTAGTGGTTAGTGAAGGAGCCTGGCGCGTTGGCTAAAGCCTTCCCCTGGCGCAAGCGCGGAAGCAGGGGAAGGTGGCGCGAAGCGCCGGAAGAGGTCGTTCCCCCTGCGGTATCGCTGGTTTGCGTGGTCTATTCAAGGAGAACGACCTCTTCCGTCAGCCCTTCGGGCTGCCACCTTCCCCTGAATCGCTCCCTTCGGTCGCTGGGGAAGGCTTTTGGATGTGGCAGTTGCTATTTCTAATCCCTAATCCCTATTCCCTAATCCCTATTCCCTGAGCCTCAGCCCGACAATTCAGAATTCACTTAAACCTCGCCAAAAATTGTATCGTCCTATCCTGCCTGGGGTTGTTGATGATGTCCTCGGGGTTGCCCTGTTCGACGATCACGCCGTCATCCATGAAGATGATGTGGTCGGAGACATCACGGGCGAAGGCCATCTCGTGGGTGACGATGATCATAGTGAGGTCGGACGATTTCAGGCTTTGAATGACCCGAAGCACTTCGCCGGTCAGCTCGGGATCAAGCGCGCTGGTGGGCTCGTCAAAGCAGAGGATTTCCGGCTTCAGCGCCAACGCGCGGGCGATGGCAACGCGCTGCTGCTGCCCGCCGGACAGCTGCCAGGGATAATTGCCCATGCGCTGGGCGAGCCCCACCTGTTCAAGCAGGTCCTTCGCCTCCTGCCGGATGCGCTCCAGCGTCGCCTTCTTGTTCTGCTTGTAATCCGGCAGCTCCCTGGCCAGCAGCTCCTTGGCCAGCATCACGTTTTTCAGCGCCGTATACTGCGGAAAAAGGTTGAAGGACTGGAACACCAGGCCAAAGCGCAGCCGCTTTTTGCGCAGCTCGCGCTCCTTCTGGGTGGCGGCGTCGCTGGCATCGAACAGCGTCTCTGAGTTGACGTGGATCGAACCCCCGTCCGGAAGCTCCAGGAAATTCAGGCAGCGCAACAGCGTGGTCTTGCCGCTTCCCGAAGAACCGATGATGGACAGCACCTGTCCCTTTTCCATCGAAAAACTGATGTCCTTCAGCACTTCCGTGGCGCCAAAGCTCTTTTTCAGGGATCGCACTTCAAGTATCGACATACGCTTCACACCTTATAATAGCTTAGCTTGCGTTCGACCCAGCCGAACAGCAGCGTCAACAGGCCGTTGCACGCCAGGTAGTAGACGCCCGTAAAGAAAAGCGGCCAAATCGCGCCTGAAATGCCCCGGCTGCTCTTCATAAAGGCCTGGCCGGCCCAAATAATCTCCTGCAGGGCGATGATGCGGGACAGGGAGGTATCCTTCACCAGCGTGATGATCTCATTGGACATCGGCGGAACGATGCGCTTGATCACCTGGGACAGCTTCACGTGCAGGAAGATCTGGGCCGGCGTCATGCCAAGCACCATGCCGGCCTCCTCCTGGCCGATGGGAAGGGACTCTATGCCGCCGCGATATATCTCGGAAAAATAGCACGCGTAATTGATGATGAAGGCAACGGAGGCCGCCGCGAAGCGCCCGCTTTCACCGCCCCCCCAAATGGGGTTGCCCAGCACAATGCCGGGGAAATAGAATATGATCAGCAGCTGGATCATCAGCGGTGAACCCCGGACGATCCAGACCATGACGCGGGTGAGCGCGCTGATGGGCTTCACGCGGCTCATTGAGCCATGGGCGATCAACAGGCCCAGCGGCAGTGCGCCCAACAGCGTCACAAAGAACAACTTCAGC
Source organism: uncultured Eubacteriales bacterium (assembly GCA_900318045.1). Taxonomy (GTDB): domain Bacteria; phylum Bacillota; class Clostridia; order Christensenellales; family Aristaeellaceae; genus UBA2862. The sequence continues at coordinate 1,200 of ONJE01000229.1, read as the reverse complement.
GTTTGCAGGAAGCCGATATTCAGCGATTCGATGACGATGGGAAGTTGCTTGAAGAACAGCTGCATGTTTTCACGTCTTTCATCGGGTATTTGCCCTGTAGGGCACCTCTGAAAACTATCGCGCCGTCCGGCGGTGATGAGCGCTTTTCAGAGGTGCCCTATAGCGGCAGGAAATCAAACATTCGCCCGCCCGAGGGCTTTCCCCCGAGCGGGCCGAATGGTACGGGTCCTTCCCGGATTACTGGGCGATGATGGCGGCCTGTACGCCGTAGGTCTCGGCGATTTTCTGCATGGTGCCATCGGCATAGGCGCCTGCCATGAACTCGTTCAGCGCCGCCGCCAGGTCGGAACCCTTGCGGAAACCCGCGCCGTACTCCTCGCTGTTCAGGGGCACGGTGTAGGTCAGGTTGGCGTAGCTGGTGCCTTCGCCGACCATCGCGGCGGCCATCAGGCTGTCGATAACGGCCGCGTCGGAGGTGCCTGCGGAAACCTCCATCACGGCGTCGGCCTGGGTGGCGACCTCGGTCTTGTTGGCAAAGCCCAGCCCTTCGATGACCTCCTCGCCGGCGGAGCCATTCTCCACGGCGAAGGTCAGGCCGGCGACGCTCTCTACGGTCTGGTATTTCTCGGCCACGTTTACGGGCACGACGACCACCTGGGCGTTGTTGGCGTAGGCGTTGGAGCACTCCATCGCGGCCTTGACGTCCTCGGTCAGGGTCATGCCGTTCCAAACCACGTCGATGAACTTGTTGTCCAGCTCCATGATCTTGTTGTCCCAGTCGATCTCGATAAACTCCACCTCGACGCCAAGGCTTGCGGCAAAGGCCTTCGCCATGTCCGCGTCAAAGCCGATCCATTCGCCGTTGTCGTTTTTGTAGTCCATCGGCGCGAAATCGGTGATGCCCACGATCAGCTTGCCCTTGCCCTTGACATAGGCCAGATCGCTGTTCGCCTCCGCCAGGCAGACGGCGCTGAAGCAGAGAACCAGTGCGAGCAGTACGGCAAATATGCGTTTCATGATCATATCCTCCAAGTCATAATAATGATAATAATAGTTTAACACTTTATATTGCTAAAGTACAGAGACAATACGTTAATTTTTATGATAATCGGTGTAATGCCAAAACTGGCAGAAGCATAATACTAATCTCAATCTAAATGTATGCAAGCATGCGAGCGGATTTTTCGTCATACCAAGGCG
>ONJE01000281.1 GCA_900318045.1 uncultured Eubacteriales bacterium | reverse complement strand
GGTAATCTCGCCGTGGGCCGTGGGATCGTCGTCCGCGAGCACCCTGTTGTGCCCCCGGCCGATGATTTTTCCGTCCTTGACGATCACGCAGCCAAAAGGCCCCCCGTGACCGTTGGAGATGCCGTCGAGCGCCTCCTCGATTGCCTCAGCCATATATTCGTTTTGGGCTGCGGGCTTCATATTTGCCTCCGTGCCCTCCGCCCCGTTCGCACCCGTCAGCGATACCAGGAGGCACAGGAGTGCTAAAAGGCCCGCACCCATTTCCTTCAATCGTTTCCTTCTCATCGCGCAACGCCTCACATGATATCCATTTGTCGTCGTAACCGTTCACCCCGGGCAGAGAGAATGTAGTTGCGACACCATCCCGTGCGCGGGAAGCGCGCGCGATTCCGCTCTGCCGCCACAGTGGCGGCCCGGGGCCTCCGCTACAGTTGATACGTTTGATTGGGAGTGAACAATTGCCCGTCATCCAAATTATATCACGTCTTGCGAAGAAGGGCAACAAAAAGCTCTTCATGTTTCCTGTGGAAGTTCTCCTCAGGTTACCATTCCCCCTTCAAGCCGTTTGGCTCGTATCCGTACCGGCGAGCAGTGCTCGCCATACAGGCCCGTGGCGAGCACTGCTCGCCGGTACGCTGGTTCTCGCGCAAGGGTGAATGGTAACCCCCTCAGTCACGGCTGCACAATGCCGACACACGGGGAGAAGACAAGCTTTGAAAGTGTCGTCGAATGGGCTGATAAACCACAGGTAAGTCAAGGAATCTGCAGGATGCAAATGGCGGCGAGAGCGCCGCTACATTCACGCGCCAGCCGCCAATCCTGTTGCCGATTGCCTGAGCGGCAGTTGCCGCCGCCACAGAAAGACGGGCGGCGCATCGCCGCCCCTGCAAGACTCTTTACACCTTGTCATCCCGCAAATTGTCGGTAAATATCCCTTTGCCCGTTGTTCAATTCCCGCTGCTCCGCTCCGCCGCGTCGAGCATCGTCTGTATACAGATGCCGTAGCCCATCGTGGGGTCATTGACCATCACGTGGGTCACCGCGCCGATGATGCGGCCATCCTGAATAATCGGACTGCCGGACATGCCCTGCACGATGCCGCCGGAGCGCGCCAGCAGCCTGGGATCGGTGACGCGCACCACCATCGCCCGGGCGGCGGGCTGGGCGGAATCGGACAGGCGCACGATCTCGCAGGCGTATTCCCCCACGCCGCCGCTGTCCACCGTTGTCAGCAGCGAGGCCGCGCCGGTGTGAATCTGATTCCGGCTGGCCACGGGCAGGCCAGCGGCATAGGGGGCATCTTCAAGGGGCGCGTCGGCACTGCCGAACACCCCGTATTCAGAATTGGCCGTCACCTGGCCCAGCGCCACCTTCCGCTTCATGAAGTCCCCTGCCAGTTCCCCGGGGTCGCCAGCCCTGCTGGGAGTCATGTTCGTCACACAGTTGGCGTACAGCGCACCTTCGCCCACGGGCAGCAGCACCCCGGTGTCGATGTCCGCAATGGCGTGGCCCAGCGCGCCGAAGCCGCCGGTCTGCGGGTCATAGTAGGTGAGCGTGCCCACGCCCGCGGTGCTGTCCCGCACCCAGGCTCCCAGCCGGTACTGGCCGTCCCGCTCGTCCCGCGCGGGCGTGATTTCATACTCCACCGCCTCACCGTCCCGCAGCACCTTCAGTCGCGCCGTTTTCCCGCCCGACAGGCAGGCTGACAGTTGCTTCGCGCCGTTGATCGCCACCCCGTTGACGCACTGGATCACGTCGCCGCTCTTCAGGCCCGCCAACCGCGCCGGGCTGGGCGTGCGGCCCAGATCCGAATTGCCCACGACCACCACGCCGCCGGTGGTCATCGCCACGCCCACCGACTGGCCGCCGGGCACCAGCACCCGCTCCGGCCGCACCGACAGCTTCACCGTGCGCAGCGGCACGACCCCAAGCAGGCTGAAGGTCAGCCTGCCCTCGCCCGTGTCCCCCGCCGTCAGCCGCAGGCCGCCCTCCTGCGCTGCCTCCAGCCGGGCAATGGCCCCGTCATCGCTGTCCGCGTCGGCATAAACCGCCGAAGACACGGGGATCACCGTTACCGCGCCTGCGTCCAGCACCATCTCCTCCGGCAGCCGGGTCACCGCCCCCAGCTGTGGCGACAGCGCGAGCGCCGCCGTCGCCGCGGCCAGCGCGAAAGCCAGCCGCCTGAATCTGTCCCCCATCGCGCATTCCTCCCTCTTTCCCGTTGGCCCGCTTTGCCTGAAAATGCCAGTCGCGGCATCGCCGCGCGCCGCGGACCATCCTGTAATTTTGCCGGACGACCGCGGCAATATGCTGGCAATTGCCCCGCTTTCAGGGAATTCCTGTCGCGAACGCCGCCGAAACCCACCTGCGGCGACATGCCCGCCGAATTGCCAATGATTTCCCGCATACCATGATTTTAAACTCTTTTTACAGCATTTATGCCGTTTTGCGGTCATTACAGGTTGCGATTTTTTTCCTGAAAGATTATAATAGAAGCGTTATGTTGGAATCTTATGCGAAGCCGCGGTTTACCATCGCGCCGGATTTTGCCGCTGTCCGGGGCAGGCGTCTGCTGATCGCGCTGTCCGGCGGCGCGGACTCCGTGGCGCTGGCGGCGCTGCTGGCCGAGGCCCGATGGGAATATCGGCTGGCGCTGTACGCCGCCCACATCGACCACGGCATACGCCCCGAGAGCGCCGACGACGCCGCATTTTGCCAATGGCTGTGCGCGCAGCTGGACATACCGTTCCTCTGCGCCCGCCTCGACGTGCCCGCTGAGGCGCAGGCGCGCCACGAAGGTTTGGAATCGGCGGCGCGGCGGCTGCGCTACGAACACCTGCGGTGCTTCAGGGACGAGGTTCACGCGGACCTCATCGCCCTGGCCCATCACATGGACGACCAGGCCGAGACGGTGCTGATGCACCTGGGCCGCGGGAGCGGCACCGGGGGCGCGGGGGGAATGCCCACCTTTTCCGGCGACCTGTGGCGGCCGCTGTTGGGCTGCCGCAAGGCCGAACTCGTGGACTACCTGCGCAAAAGGAACCTGGCCTGGCGGGAGGACGCCACCAACGCCCTGGCTGACAACCCCCGCAACGCCATTCGGCTGCATGTGCTGCCCGCGCTGGCGCAATGCTATCCCCAATGCGTGCCGGCCATCGCCCGCTACGCCGACACTGCGCGGATCGAGAACGATTGCCTTGACGCGCTGACCAGCGATTTCATGGCGAAGGGCGGCGCCATCGGCGGCTTCTGCCGGTGGATCGACCTGTCCGTCCTGCCCCATCGCGCGATACTGCGCCGCGCCATAATCAGAGCCTGCCCGGGGCAGCTGTCCTGGGAACAGGTGAACGCGCTGGAGGCACTGTGCGCTCAGGCAAAGGGCAAGCTGGACACCGGCGGCGGCGTATGCGCCGAACGCACCGGCCACAGGCTGTATTTTGTCCCGAAACGCGCCCCTCAAATCGCGCCCGCAGCGCTGTCGCTGAACGGCGTCACCGAGCTGGCGCCACTGGGCCGCTTGACCGCCATGCCCAGCGCACCCATCCCTGTGCGGGACGACCCCATGCGACAGGTGTTGAACCCGGCGGCGCTGGCGGGAGCCGTGTTACGCACCCGGCGTCCCGGCGACCTTCATCGACCGCAAGGTGGACCGCCCCCTGCGGGATGTGACGCCGCTGGTGGCCGTGGGCGACAGGGTGCACTGGGTCATCGGCCACGGCATTTCCCGGGAGGCTTCGCTGGTCCCCGGGTGCGCGGCGGTGGCATTGAGCTATGCGGAAGGCTGTCCATCGATGGATGGCAAGCACCTGTAGCCGCGCCTGACAGGCGTCATATGACGGCAAATTGCCGCCGCTACGCCATGCAACGACGTGTAACGGCGGCGCCCGCGCCGCCATCGACGGAGTATTTCAACCGATCAATTTACAACGGAGGATAACATCATGCACAACGATATCGAGCGCATCCTGTTGAGCGAGGCACAGATCCAGGCCCGCGTCCGGGAGCTGGGCGCCCGGCTGGCGGAGGAATACCGGGACAAGAACCCGGTGATGATCTGCATCCTGAAGGGCTCCACCATGTTCTTCGCGGATCTGCTGCGGGCCATGCCCATACGCCTGACCATGGATTTCATGGCGGTGTCCAGCTACGGGCGTACCACCAAATCCTCCGGCGAGGTGGAGATCCGCAAGGACCTGTCGGGTTCCATCGAGCATCGCCACGCCATCATCGTGGAGGACATCATCGACTCCGGCTTCACGCTGACCTACCTGAGCCGCATGCTCTCCGCCCGCGGCGCCGAGTCCATCAAGATCTGCACACTGCTGGACAAGCCCGCCCGCCGCGCTCCCGGTATCACCCTGAAGGCCGACTACTCCGGCTTCGTGATCCCGGACGCCTTCGTGGTCGGCTACGGTCTGGACTACGACGAAATCTACCGGAACCTGCCCTATATCGGCGTACTGAAGCCGGAAGTTTACGAAAAGAACTGATTTTTGTTGCGATTGAGTTTATATAAATGGCTATAATATAGATGGATAAATAACACTCACGGTTCGTTTGCCTTCCTGAAAGAGAGGATATTGACTTGAACAAGAAACCCGCAAGGAATGTGCTGCAGGGGCCGCTGATGTACCTGCTGATACTGGCCATCATACTGCTGATGGTACACATGCTCAGCGACGGCGCCCAGCCCACCACCGAGAACATCGACTACTCCACCCTGCTGGAATGGGTGGAAAATGACCTGCGCCTCAGCCAGGGCGAGAAGCTGCCCGCCACCGCAAAATACCGGACGCTGGGCCGCGTGGTCATACAGTCCAACACGCTGAGGGCCGTCTCCGAAGAAAACCTGGCCTCCGCGGAGCTGACCGGCAACTATGACGCGGAATGCGTGTTGCCCAGCGAAGAACAGTTCTACGATGACGTAAACGCCATCTACACCGCCGTGTTGGGCCGCGCCGTCAGCCCGACGGAATACCACTTTGAAATCACCTCCAAGCTGCCTGCCCAACCCGCCTGGTGGGTGGAATGGGTGCCGCTGCTGGTGACGGTGGTGCTGTTCGGCCTGCTCTGGTACTTCATGATGCGCCAACAGACGGGCGGCGGGAAGGGCATGATGAGCTTCGGGCGCTCCCGGGCCCGCATGACCGATCCCAACACCAACAAGGTCACCTTTGAGGACGTGGCCGGGGCCGACGAGGAGAAGGAAGAGCTGGCCGAGATCGTCCAGTTCCTGAAAAACCCCCAGCGCTTCACCAAGGTGGGCGCCCGGATCCCCACGGGCGTACTGCTGGTGGGCCCCCCCGGCACCGGCAAGACGCTGCTGGCCCGGGCGGTGGCCGGCGAGGCCGGCGTGCCCTTCTTCACCATCTCCGGCTCTGACTTTGTGGAGATGTTCGTGGGCGTGGGCGCCAGCCGCGTGCGCGACCTGTTTGACCAAGCCAAGAAAAACGCCCCGGCCATCGTGTTCATCGACGAGATCGACGCCGTGGGCCGCCAGCGCGGCGCGGGCCTGGGCGGCGGCCATGACGAGCGCGAGCAGACCCTGAACCAGCTGCTGGTTGAAATGGACGGCTTCACCCACAACGAGGGCGTGATCGTTATGGCGGCCACCAACCGCAGCGACATCCTCGACCCCGCCCTGCTGCGCCCCGGCCGCTTTGACCGGCGCATCGTGGTCAACTACCCGGACGTGAAGGGCCGCGAAGAGATTTTGAAGGTCCACTCCAAGGGCAAGCCGCTTGGCGAGGACGTCGACCTGGGCGTGCTGGCCCGTCGCACCCCCTACTTCACCGGCGCGGACCTGATGAACGTGATGAACGAGGCGGCGCTGCTGACGGCGCGCCAGGGCCGCGACACCATCCACATGGACACCATCGAAGAGGCCATCACCCGCGTGATGGCGGGCCCCGAAAAGAAGAGCCGCAAGGTGACGGAGATGGACCGCAAGCTGGTGGCCTACCACGAGGGCGGCCACGCCATCGTGGCCCACTACATCCCCGAGTGCGACGACGTGCACGAGATCACCACCATTCCCCGCGGCTCCGCCGGCGGCTACACCATGTACCTGCCCCAGGAGGAGTTCCACTATGTGACCACCGCCCGCATGAAAGCCCAGATGGCCAGCGCAATGGGCGGCCGGGTGGCCGAGGCGCTGATCTTCGGCGATATCACCACCGGTGCGTCCAGCGACATCAAGTCGGCCACCGAGATTGCCCGCAGCATGGTCACCGAGTACGGCATGAGCAGCAAACTGGGCCCGGTATTTCTGGGTACCGAACACGAGGTGTTCCTGGGCCGCAGCTTCAGCCAGCAGAATTCCGGCTTCTCCGAGATGGTGAACACCGACATCGACAGCGAAGTGCATGCGCTGCTCCAGGAAGCCTATGACCGGGCCGAGCAGATCCTCAGCGCTCACATCGACCAGCTGCACGGGCTGGCGAAGATACTGATCGACAAGGAGAAGATCGACCGCAGCGAGTTCATCGCCTTCATGGACGGAAAGAGCGCGGCGGAGACCGTGGAGACCGAGTTTGTCCCGAAGCCCGAGCCCGAAAATGCGCCCTGGAAAGAGGCGCTGGGCGACGACGAAACGCCCGCCCCCACCGTAAATTTGAAGAAGAATACGGGCGGGGAAGCGGAAGAACAGGAATGATGATACAGGGGGCGGCGTTGCGCCGCCCCCTGTTGTGTCAGGCTATTTTTGAACGCATACGTTGAAGGCGCATCGGCAAATTCCGATATGTCGAGCTGTTAGCAGAAGTGCAAAGGGTAGTTCAAAGGGAACAGTCAACAGGGAACAGGAATGGCGGCTGGCGCGGTTGTCATCGCCTTCCCCTTTAGGGGAAGGTGGACCGCCGCAGGCGGGCCGGAAGAGGTCGGTCCCCTTGCGGTATCGCTGGTTTGCGTGATTCCTCCCGGGAAAACGACCTCTTCCGTCTTTCGGCAAAAACGCAAGCGTTTTCACCGAAAGCCACCTTCCCCTGAAGGGGAAGGCTACTTTTGGACACTCTGCCATCTCCC
>ONJE01000039.1 GCA_900318045.1 uncultured Eubacteriales bacterium | reverse complement strand
TCGCCCCGCTTGCCGCCTCTCACCACCCGGCGGCTCTCTGAAAGCGCGATGAAGGGCGCATTTCCCATGCGCCTTTTGATATCATGTGAGATTATAGCACTTCCCGTCAGCAGATGTCAACCGAAGCTGTGTGAAATTATGACAGTATCGGGAAGATATTGATACAAATTTGGATACACGTCAAACGCAGACCAAATAAACTTGAAAAACAAACCAAAATAGTGTTATATTATAGGTATCAAATACAGGAGGTCCTCATAACATGAACAGCAAGCCTCTCATTACCCTGAAGCGCATGCTGGCCCTGCTGTTGGTCCTGGCCATGGGCGCCGTACTTCCCGCGATGGGCGAGGGAATCGCGATTGACCTTGAAAGCAACGACGAAGCCGCTGTTCCCGAAGTGGAAGGCCTCGAGATCGAGGCCTTGCCGGAGCTTTCCGACGTCGACCTGGAGCTGTCCAACGACCTCGACCTGGAGCTGGAATCGGTCGAACCGAACACCGACGTCGAAAACACCTCGAAGCCCATCCCCACTTATCAGTCGCTGGACTACACCCTGACGTTGGGGATAAACAACGAAATCAACATGAACCTTCAAGACAGTCTGACCATCAACAGCGGGATGGGCAATATCGTTCGCTGGGTGGTCAACGGTCTTAACAAAGACAACGTCATCAAAATTATGAGGGCGCGCGACAGCCTCAACAGCCTCATCGTGAAGCCCATCGGCGTGGGTTCCGTGATCATCAGGATTGCCCTGGAAACCGGGACGATGTGCACCGTCGCCCTGAGGATCAGGGATGCCCTCGCCCTCAAGGGCCTGGACTTTACTTCAGAAAAAGTGACGATGGCTGTAGGACAGGACATCGACCTGATGCAGTTCATCAAGCTGAAGCCCGAATATGCCCGGTCCAAGCTCAACCTCAGGGTCGCAGATGAATCCATGTTCAAGTTCAACGGTTTCATCGCCAGGGCTGTGAAGGCCGGCCAGACCCGTATCATCGTCACTGACTCTATCACCGGCAAGAACGACAACCTGATCATGAATGTGTTGGCCAACGCTACCCCCGCGCTGCACGACAAGCCCACGTCCAAGGATGTGGGAAAGCTGAAGAAGAAGTGGACCCTGTGGCCCAAGGCCCTTGAGCTGAACGGCGACGGCACCGTCGACTGCAGCCTGTGGCTGCTGAACGACAGCGACGGCAAGCTGATCGACCTCAATAACCTCGATCTGGAAATCAAGACCAAGGACAATACCGGCAATACCCTGGTGGCCCGTTCCACCTTTAAGAGCGTGAAGGTGGACTGTGCGGAGAACCAAAGCCAGGTCGTCAAGCTTACCTTCCCCGCCAGCAAAATCTATTGCCCCACGGTTGCCTTCATCACACTGAAGCCGGAGGACCTGATCTTCCAGCTCTACGGCACACCCAGCGCCGTCAGCACAGGAAAGGATAAAGCGCCTGACTACGTCGCCAGCGAAATAAAGTCCGACACCCCGCAGCCCAATCCCGTCAAATACCGGGCGCTGCTGATCTCCGAGAGCGACTTCTACAATCCAAGAGAAAAGGACGAGAACAAGCGTTGGGAACACAGCAAGCGCAACATGGGCGACGTCAAAATGATGAAGAAGATGCTGAAACGGGTCAAGACCCCGGACGGCAGCAAATACAGCGTCACCACCCAGAACAACACCAGCCTTGCCAGCATCAAGCGGCTGATCAAGAAGACCTTTGCCGGCGCTGACGAGAACGACGTATCCCTGTTCTTCATTGCCACCCACGGCGACAGCAGCGATACTGCCAACGACAATGATGCCGGCTCGCTGCGCATGGCTTCATTCGATGAATCAACGCCCGAATGGCTGGATATCTGCGTGCTGAGGGATCTGCTGCTGGAGGTTCCGGGCAAGGTCATCGTCTTCCTGCAGAGCTGTGGCTCCGGCGCGGCGGTGTACGCGAGCAACGGCGGCTCCCGCCTGGATGCGCTGGCCCAGGCCGCCCAGGCCTTCGACGCCCGGGTGATCGACGCCTTCCGCGATGCCGACCCCGGCGTTGAGGATTCGGGTTATGCCGCCAACACCGGCGAACTGCGCAGGGCGAACAAGTTTTATGTGCTGACCGCCTCCGCCTACCGCGAAGAAAGCATGGGCTTTGAAAAATTGGAATACAACGTCTTCACCGACTGGTTGGACGAGGGCGTGGGCAAGTCCGGCGATATGCCGGCTGACAAGAAGTATGCCGGCAACAACAACGGCATGGTAGACCTGCACGAGCTGTACCGCTACATATCGAACGTCGGCGATCGTACTGTGATGAAACGCGAAGATCATCACTACTACTACCAGCACGTACAGGTGTATCCCGCCAACCTGCGTTACACCCTGTTTAAATAAATAATCGAGCCGAGGTATCTCAATGGCAAATTATCGACGGAACGGTCCCCGTGGCCGCGCTAAACGGCAGGCGGAACAGCGTCGGCTGCGGCTGATCGTGTTCGGCGGCACGGCCGCGGTGGTGCTGATCGCCGTGCTGGCGGCGCTTCTGCTGCCCAGGGGCGGCGCGCCGGACCGGGCGGCATACCAGCCCGTGGAGGGCGTATTGCAGGCGGAGGGCGAGCCCCTCGTGCCCCAGGCCCCGGCGGCGAATGCCGACAGCACGGCGGACAACGGCGAAACAAAAGCCGTTCCGACGCCCATGCCCTCACCCACCCCTGAGCCCCAGGGCGACACGGTGTCCTTCGCGTCGCTGCGGGCCGCCACGCGGCCCACGCCCACCGCGCCGGGCTACGGCCTGGTGTTCTCCGAGGCGGACACCGAGGAGAAGATCATCGCCATCACCGTGGACGACTGCTTCCAGGCCGAAAACCTGCAAAAGATGGTGGACAAGGCCATCGAGGTGGGCGGCAAGTTCACCATATTCCCCATCGGCAAAAACGTGCTGAAAAAGGCCCAGAGCGAGGTACTGAAGTACGCCTGGGAGCACGGGTTCGAGCTGGAAAACCATACCTTCACCCACAACGGCCTCTACCGCTGCTCCGACGAGGAGATGGCTCAGGAGATCTACATGCAGCAGCAGTCCCTGAGCCACATACTGGGCGTGGAGTACCAGTGCCATTTCCTGCGGCCCAAGGGCGGCGACGCCCGCCGCGACCAGCGGATGCAGGTCTACGCCGAGCAGATCGGCTACTACGGCATCGCCCACTGGAGCTGCGCCGGCTCCACCAGCACGGAGAGGGAGATCGCCAAGGCGCTGAAGCCCGGCGCGATCTACCTGTTCCACACCACCACCACCAACGACCTGGACAAGCTGCTGAACTTCATGCCCTACGCGGTGGAGAAGGGCTATAAGCTGGTGACGCTGAACGAAATGTTCGGCTACCCCGAGAACGAGACCCAGCCCCTCAACGGCGCGGCCAAGGACTACCCCGTCCCCCCGCTGCAGCCCTACAGCCGGGTGTACGACGTGTACAAGCCCACCCGCTATTCCTGGGGCGTGTACCTGTTGCAGGAAAAGCTGATCGAGCTGGGCTACATGAAGGGCGAGCCCGACGGCGTGTACGGCCACGACTGCGCCAAGTGCGTGAAGGCCTACCAGAAGGATCACGGCATGGAGCCGAACGGCGTGGCCGACGTGGCCCTTCAGGAGCAGATCTTTGGCGTGCCCAGCGGGGCGTGAGAAGTGCTGACAGGAGGAAACATGCTTCAACTTCAAATCCTGCCCCAGGCCCTGACCGTCTGCAAGGTGGAGAGCCTTGGTGGCTTTGCCCTGTCGGGGCTTTTCTTCATCGGCAGTACGGACAACGAGCTTTCGCTGGTGTGCGAAACGGACCGCACCCCCGCGAACACCACCGCCCGGGAGGACGGCTGGCGGGCCCTGCGCGTCGCCGGCACGCTGGACTTCTCGCTGACGGGCATACTTTCGAAGCTCGCCACGGTCCTGGCCGACGCCGGGGTCGGCATCTTCGCCATATCCACCTATGATACCGACTACATCCTGGTAAAGGCGGAGAACCTGGACCGGGCGACAGCGGCGCTGAATAAGGCGGGATATGCGCTTCAGGGCATTCCCGCGGAGTTATAAGACATATCCGTTGAAGGGTTTACAACTTTAAAATCCTGTTGTATACTGAAATTGTCAGACCGCCGGGCAGCGCGCCGGGAGGCGGTCAGTTGTCATCGTATTCATATCAATAAGGAGGTCGTATTTATGTTGACAGTTGAACAGGTTGCGGCTTGTGGCGTTGTGCCGGTGGTTGTGTTGGAGGACGCTGAGCAGGCGATTCCCACCGCGAAGGCGCTGCTGAAGGGCGGCATCAACGCCATGGAGATCACTTTCCGCACGTCGGCGGCCAAGGCGTCCATCGAAAAGGTGGCGAAGGAAGTGCCCGGGATGATCGTCGGCGCGGGCACCGTGGTAAACGTGCAGCAGGTGCACGACGCCGTGGAGGCGGGCGCAAAGTTCCTGGTGTCCCCCGGCTCCGACGCCGAAGTCATCGCCGAGGCCATCAAGCTGGGCGTGCCGATTACCCCCGGCGTGGTCACCCCCAGCGAGATCATGATCGGCCTGAAGCTGGGCCTGAAGGTGTTCAAGTTCTTCCCTGCGGAGAACTACGGCGGCCTGAAGACCATCAAGGCGCTGAGCGGCCCCTTCCCGCAGATCAAAATACTGCCCACCGGCGGTATAAACCAGAGCAATGTCGCCGAGTACTTCAAAAACCCGAAGATCCTGGCCGTGGGCGGCAGCTGGATGTGCACCAAAGACATGATTTCGTCGGGGGACTTCGACGGTATCGCCGAAAAGTCGGCGGCGGCGACGGCGCTGTTCAAAGAGATTCGCGGCTGATTCCCTTCACGACCACACCGACTGAAAGGATTGATGGATATGGCACTGTTGAATTACGAGGTTTTGAAAAATTCCGGCTACGACGGCTACATCCTGGAAAACGCGCCGGAGAAGGTCATGCAATTCGGCGAAGGCAACTTCCTGCGGGCATTCGTGGACTACTTCTTTGACGTCGCCAACGAGAAGGCCGACTGGAACGGCAAGGTGGTGCTGGTGCAGCCCATCGCCCAGGGCCTGACCGAGTACATCAACAACCAGCAGGGACTGTATACGCTGTACCTGCGTGGCAGCCAGAACGGCGAAAAGGTGGATGAGAAGCGCGTCATCTCCTCCGTCAGCCGCTGCCTGAACCCCTACACCGAGTGGGACAAGGTGCTGGAGCTGGCCAGGAGCAACGACCTGGAGATCATCGTTTCCAACACCACCGAGGCCGGCATCGTTCACGATACCGAGAGCACCTTCGACCAGGTTCCGCCCAACAGCTTCCCGGCGAAGCTGACCCGCGTGCTGTACGAGCGCTTCACCGCCGGCAAACCCGGCCTGGTGATCCTCTCCTGCGAGCTGATCGACAACAACGGCAAGGAGCTGCAGAAGTGCGTCAACCAGTACATCGACGACTGGAAGCTGTCCGAGGATTTCCGCAAGTGGGTCAATGAGGAGAACACCTTCTGCTCCACGCTGGTGGACCGCATCGTGCCCGGCCGCATCCGCGACCCCAAGGAGGTCGAGCGCCTGAACGCCGCCAACGGCTACGAGGACCCGCTGACCGACGTGGGCGAGGTGTTCGGCGTGTGGGTCATCGAGGGCCCGGACGGCCTGGAGGACAGGCTGCCCTTCAAGCGGGCCGGCGTGAACGTCATGGTGGTGCCGGACGTCACCCCCTACAAGAAGCGCAAGGTGCGCATCCTCAACGGCGCGCACACCGGCTTTGTGCTGGGCGCCTACCTGGCGGGCTATGACATCGTGCGCGACTGCATGCACGACCCCGCCATACTGGGCTACATGAACAAGATGCTCTACGACGAGGTCATCCCCACCCTGCCCCTGGACAAGGACGACCTGAAGAACTTCGCCGCGGCGGTGCAGGACCGCTTCAACAACCCCTTTGTCAACCACGAGCTGATGAGCATTTCGCTGAACTCCACCAGCAAGTGGCGCGCCCGCAACATGCCCACCTTCCTGGACTATGTGAAGCAGGAGGGCAAGCTGCCCAAGTACCTGACCACCTCCTTCGCGATGTATATCGCGTTCTACTCCAACGACATCCAGGGCCTGACCGACAAGGGCCTGGTGTGCAAGCGGCCCAACGGCGACGAATACACCGTCAACGACGACCGCTGGGTGCTGGAATTCTACTACGCCCACAAGGACGACAGCCCGGAGGACCTGGTCCATGCCGTGATGACCAACACCGACATGTGGGGCCAGGACCTGACCCAGGTGCCCGGCTTCGAGGCCGAGGTCGTGCGCATCCTGAAGCTCATCCGCAAGGACGGCGCCCTGGCGGCGTATAAAGAGGCCCTGTAAACCATGCGCTCGGGCTTGCCGCCGGACACCGGCGGCAGCCCGATTTGTGTCCATTCAAACAGGAAGGCAGGAGGTCATCCATATGAGCAAGCTTGAACGGTTCGAGGTCGTCCTCAAGGAGGGCAACGGCCTGACCGAAGCGGGACAGGTCATGATCCTGCGGGACAAGGAGACCGGCGTTCAGTACCTTTGGGTCAAGTCCGGCTATGCAGGCGGTCTTTCGCCGCTTTTGGACAAAGACGGCAAGCCCCTGACCGATTGACAGACCCCAATCCCACCGCACCCCATCGACCATTGGAGTAACAACAGCATGAATAAGATTGTACAGATTACCCCCCGGGACATGGTGGCCGTGGCGCTGCAGCCGCTGGCGGCAAACGAAGCCGTCAGCTACGGCTCGGGCAAGGTGACGCCCCTTTCCGACATCCCCATGGGCCACAAGGTGGCGCTGCGGGACATCAAAAAGGGCGAGCCGGTCATCAAGTACGGCTTCCCCATCGGCGAAGCCACCGAGGACATCCCCAAGGGCGGCCACGTGCACAGCCACAACCTGCACACGCTGCTGTCCGGGGCCCACGATTACGAATACCACCCCACCCACCCGAAGCTGGAAGCGCGCGAGCCCGTGACCTTCATGGGCTATCCCCGCAAGGTCGGTCGCCCGGGCATTCGCAACGAGCTGTGGATCATCCCCACGGTGGGCTGCGTGAACGACATCGCCAAGGCCCTGGCCGAGAAGGCACAGAAGTTGGTGGGCGGCTCCGTGGAGGGCGTGTACGCCTTCACCCACCCCTATGGCTGTTCCCAAATGGGCGGCGACCAGGAAAACACCCGCCAGGTGCTGGCGAACCTGGCCACCCACCCCAACGCCGGCGGCGTACTGCTGCTGGGGCTGGGCTGCGAGAACAGCGGCATCGACCAGATCATGCCCCACATGGGCGAGTACGATCCCGCCCGCCTGCGCACGCTGATCTGCCAGCAGGTGGAGGACGAGCAGGCGGCCGCCATGGCCCTGATCGGGGAACTGGCAGAGAACATGAAGAAGGACGTCCGCGTGCCCTGTCCGGCGGACCAGCTGGTGGTGGGATTGAAGTGCGGCGGCTCGGACGGCCTGTCCGGCATCACCGCAAACCCGACCATCGGCGTGTTCTCCGACCTGCTGGGGGCCATGGGCGGAACGACCATACTCACCGAGGTGCCCGAGATGTTCGGCGCGGAGACCATACTGATGGACCGCTGCGCCGACGAGGGCCTGTTCGGCAAGACCGTCCACCTGATCAACGACTTCAAGGAATACTTTGAATCCTACCACATGCCGGTCTACGAAAACCCCTCCCCCGGCAACAAGGCCGGCGGCATCACCACGCTGGAGGACAAGGCCCTGGGCTGCACCCAGAAGAGCGGCTCCGGCCCGGTGAAGGGCGTTTTGAAATACGGCGAGAAGGTCACGACCCCCGGCCTGAACCTGCTCAGCGCTCCCGGCAACGACCTGGTGGCCTCCACGGCGCTGGCAATCTCCGGCGCCCAGCTGGTGCTGTTCTCCACCGGCCGCGGCACGCCCTTCGGCTGCCCGGTGCCTACGGTGAAGATCGCCTCCAATTCCCCCCTGGCCGAAAAGAAGAAGAACTGGATCGACTTCGATGCCGGCCGCCTGCTCTCCGGCATGAGCCTGGACGCCCTGGGCCAGGACCTGATGAACCTGGTGCTCGCCATCGCCGGCGGACAGCACACCCGCAACGAGATCAACGGCTTCCACGACCTCGCCATCTTCAAGCAGGGCGTGACGCTGTAAACCCTGAAGAATTATCCTGTGACGCCGCCCGACTTTCGTCGGGCGGTGATTGTTTTGCAACCAGCAGAGCACTTTTACAACTTTCAGAAATATTTCACCAAAACCCTTGACAACCGTCCCCGGAGATGATATAATAACTTTTGTCGTCAAGGCGATAACAAATTGAATATGGTCGCATGGCTCAGTTGGTAGAGCACATCGTTCACATCGATGGGGTCACAGGTTCGAGTCCTGTTGCGACCACCAAAATCCCAGGTCGAAAGGCCTGGGATATTTTTCATTTATATATCAAGAAAAAAAAGCTGGGCACATAATCCGAAGATTACGTGCCCCGACGCCCGACACAGAGATTAGTCCTCGTCGTCTCCGCCGGGACCGATCTCTGCTTTGCAGGTATCCAAGACGGATACCGCCTTCTCGACAGCGGGGACAGCTATCAGAATGATAGCCGCTGCTGCCTTCAGCACGCTCAGGGCGACAAAGATTTTGTCTCTCATTGCACTACCTCCTTTCCGGAGCACGAGGCCCCAAGAATAAATGTGATAGTGCATTGCCCCCGGCGTCATTTTATATTATACACTTGTGTCATCGTTCAGTCAATACATAATTGCGCTCTGGAGCTTAGTCGAAGTATTTTAGGTAATCCTCAAGCCATGATATTGCCTCCCTAAACTCGAGGAAATCCTCCCATGACCATTTCTCCGAATCCTCTGTATAAGAATGGTCTGGACAGCGTCGTGCTTTATTGATCACGGTTAAGTTCTTTCGGATGGTATCTTCTGTTTGCCCTTCAAAAACGTTTACGAAGGCGGAAAGATTGCTAAGAATAATAGTCTGTAGCAAACTAAAATACATTTTGTTCTGGCTTGTGTCAAACAATTGGTTATAATCCAAGGTTTCGGCCTTTTTAACATCTTGCTTATTGACTGCATCTCGCCTTCCTTCCATTGCCGTGATAACCTTTTGTTTTGCGGTAACCGGCCCAAAAGCAGTTCGCAAAGTGTTTCGAACAACCTTTCGTAATCCTATTTCCGCTTTATTGATTCTTATCGTAATCTCTTCTTTTTGTTCTTCAACGGTCATTCCTTGGCGTTCAAACCTGTATTCACCTCTTAAAAATCTGGAAACAGCATTGTATCGTATAGCGTAGTTGCCTTGATTACACTCAACAAGCCCATAGCCCAGCAAGTGTTGCAATGCCTCCCTTCCTTGAGTTTGGGAGATTATATCCTCCTGACCTAAAGCGAGGAATTTCAGAGTGTTGAATTCGTTTATATAACTCGTCATGAGTATGGTGAGAATCATCCAGAAAAAGCTTGTTGCGTCACTTGTTTTTTCAAATTCTTGTGCGGCCTTGTCGTAGATTGCTTGAGTTATAACGCATGGCCGTTTCATATTCTTTCCACGAGCATATTTGTTTATATAACTACACAGTATACGCATTAGATATGGATGGCCTCCACAATCGCTTGTTAGTTTTGCGATTGTATACTCGTCGAAGCATATTCCCATATACGCACCCAGCGTATTGACCATGTTTTTAGTATCCTCGATTGCAAATGCAGGTAAATAAGCTCCTTGATTCGATGAAGACAACTGGCCAAACATTGGATTTGGAGTCTTCCTTTCGCCGATCACAGGCACATCGTTTATCATCGGATTCGTTCCTGCTACAAGGATACTTATACGATTTGGAAATTTGGAGTAATATCCCTTGATCTGATTCCAAAACCGAATGAAGTTTCCTCCATCTAACCACACATCGGTTGCTTTCTCGCCCTGTGTCACACCAAAAGTTATTGCCTCAATTTCGTCAAACATAAGGGTGATCGGCTGGTTTCTTCCCGTGAGGCAGTGGTTCATATCTTCCTCAAAATACGTACTGACATCTGCCGAACGATAATCGGATTCCCGAATATCGGAAGCATCCACTCCCGTTTCTTGATATATGTCAACAACAACCTTGCATAAGGCTGCTCGCCAATCAAGATTGCTCAATTCACTTTCACAGGGAATGAATACTGTGGTATATCCCTGTTGCCTCAACTGATTACGAACGCCATAAAGCATCGAGGTTTTTCCACTTCGCCGCAAACCAAAAACGCCGCTGTGTATACCATTTTTGCATTTCGAAACAATATCTTGAAGATAATCTCTTCTTCCGAAGAAGAAAATATCATTCTGAATAGGCTGAGCAGTAGCAAACAAATCGGTATCAAAGAGATACTTCCGGAATCTATCTTTAACGATTTCGGGTGTTACAGTATCAGCAAGAAGCTCTCTATATGTAAATGGAACTACTATTTGATCGACATTACTATCCTTTAGCCATGATACGAGTTTTTCCTCAACACGATCATCATGGCTAATGATAATATGGCAACCTCTATCAAGGCGCAATTTGGATTCGATTTCGTTGTATACGGCACTTGCAACATCAAGACATCTTGGCTCAAAGCTTACATAATCAGAGAACACAACGACAATTTCTCTGTTCATTTGGAAGGCGCGGACAAAATACTCTGTAGGTTTAATTAGGAAATACCTATAAGTACTGCGACTTAGATGAATGGTACCGCCACCATTTGAGACGAGGAAAACTGATCAAAAAAAATTAATGATCTTCTTCTCGTCGGAATTGAAATGGCCAAGGTTCTCTCTTGCGGATGGATGAATACCAGGATTGGTTGTAGTCGCTTCGGCAGATGATTGATACATTTTTCGAATGTTGAAAGCTTGATCTCTGCCGTCTTCTCCAGGAACCACCGTAAATTCAACACAGTCGCCCTCTTCAAGCTGCCTCATCGTACAGTTAAGCAGTTTGTTCTTTTTGTGAAAGAATATTCTTCGTCCATCTTCGGTATATATGAATCCATATGTACCATAACGTAACTCATCAATATTGCCAAACATAGCTTTCTCCTTACGTTGTCGATAACAGAAAAGCTTGAGTTCAAATGCTGACCTTAACCCAAATTATTATACCATGACCATATCCAGAAGACAAGCGATACCACAATAATAATCTTGCGAATGGCACAAAAGGGTAGAAAGAATTGTGGATCATTAGCGTCCGGACAACCACACCCGGCATCGTGCCGGGAACGTGGTTGGTTTGGATTCCCTATTGCATTAGGTCAGGTTGCTGTAGTATAATGGGACTGTCAAAGGATGGCTCGCTGCAGGATCGGCAACCGGGGGGCCGATCATGTGGACAATAGTTCACCAATCTGTCTATGTAGACAGGCCAGTTTGGTAGAGCACATCGTTCACATCTATGGGGCGCCGGAGCCGAGCGCGCCCAGTGGGCGATGCAGCGAGGCGGAGGCGTACTGAGCAAGGGAGCGTCGCAAGCGGCAGCGCGTCGAGGCGACCATTGCGAAGTTGACCGAGCGCAGCGAGACCATAGGTTCGAGTCCTGTTGCGACCACTTGAGGGGCTGTTGCAATAAGGGAAAAGCAACAGCCTCTGATTTTTTATACGAAGAAACAATAGCAGGTCAAAGGAAAGCATCAAAACGAGAGAAAAAGGGTA
>ONJE01000456.1 GCA_900318045.1 uncultured Eubacteriales bacterium | reverse complement strand
AGGTTATGATGGTCGGTTACTTTTTCTTGTGCTTTTCCTTGAAGGCGGCGAAATTGGCGCTGATCTCAGCCTTCTTGGCTTCCCGCTTGTCTTTGCGCTCTTCCTTCTTGGCGGCGCGCAGCTCCTTGCGGGCCAACCGCTCCATCTCCTTCTCAGTCTCTTTGGCCTGCTCAACCTCTTCAGCCACTGCGGCGGCGTCGAAGCGGGCGATGGTCACCTTGAAGCCCTTCAGCTTGTCGTCGATCTCTTCCTCGTTGATCTCCTCTGCCAGCATGACCAGAGCGACCTCGCCCTCTACAAGCTTATCAGCGACCTTCTCCATGACGGTGGCGCTGTCAAGGGCGTCGGCCGTGTCCACCAAGCTGCCGGCCAGCGTGCCGTAGGAGCCCAGCAGCAGTACGCCCACGGGGCCGCCCAGTACGCCGAACAGGCCGCCCAGCAAGCCGCCCAGGAGCATGTCGTCGGTAGTGTGGATGCCGGAATCATAGCTGTCACATACCTTCAGGCTGCCGTTCTCGCGCTTCACCAGGGCCATCTGGAGGATACTGGTCTCCTCGATAATCGGGGTCTTGGACAGTGTGGACATCGCCTGATAGCCTTCGCTCTCCACATCAAAGATTGCCGCAATGATATTATACATAACTGAATACTTCCTTTCTGTTGCTTATGTCGAAAACTGTTGCTTATGTCGAAGATGGGGAACTGGAACGAAATAAGTTGCGCACATTTTGAAGGATGAATTCGCCCCTGCAAGGCGGAGGAAAGAGATATGCCCGGGCACCTTGACCGACGATAACGATCCCGTAAGCCTTCCAGGCCGAAGGGTACAGGGGAGGATTCAGGCATACAGAATGTGCAGGTTATTTCGTGGAGGTTCTTTACTGCATGCCCGCCCGGATCAGCCGGCTGACTTTGCTCACCTGGCGGTCGAGCTCATTGAGGCGAATGCAAAGCTCCTCGCCGATGATCTCCTTGGCCTGGATCATCAGGGCGATGTCCTGGGCGATGGCGAGAATCTCCTGCTCGACCTCAGGACCGGCGGCCAACTCTACCACTTTGTCGAGCTCTTCGTCGTTGCCGTACTTCACGACGAAAATGCGGTCCGGAACGCCGTCCCTGTCCTCGTCGTCGATGAACAGGTTGAACCAGCCGTCTCCCGTCGCATCAAACGCGAAGCGATCAATGTTGCCATCGCTGTTGATGTCCTGGAGGGCGATGTCCGCCTGCTTGTCGCCGTCAAGGATCGGTCTTCATCGTCAGCCTCATCTTTTTCAGATTACCCATCAGTAGTTCACCCTTTCAGTTTATATTGATTCTATAATAATAACATATTTTGGTCAATAATATCAAAGTAAACAAAAAGAAAACACAATAGCCATAATTTAGACACAATTCTTGCATTGGCTTTGCACTGATATCTGATATAATATAATAGAATAAACATGTAGAAAGTCGGCGGATCGGATGAAATGAATCCAGGCTCTGACACTGGCGCTATACATGAGAAAGGTGACCACATATGTTGACTGCGTTGATCGCCGAGGATGAACTGCTTGTCAGGATGGGGATCAGCAGCAGTGTACCCTGGTCGGAGCTGGATATCGCCGTCGTTGGTGAAGCCGGAGATGGCCTGGAAGCCTGGCAGCTGTACCAGGAATATCACCCGGATATCATCGTTCTCGATATCCTCATGCCGGGAATGAACGGCGTTGAACTGCTTGGGAGGATTCGCCGGGTCGATCAGCGCTGTGTCGTGATCGTCGTCACCAACGTTGATAAGGGCGACCAGCTGGAAAAGGTCAGGCAGCTTGGCGTCTTGGACATCCTGCACAAGATGACGATAAAGCGCAATGACATCCATGAAGCCGTGCGAAAAGCCCGTCAGGCGCTTCGGCCCGAGCAGGACGATCCCTCTGTCGAAGCGGGGGGAAGAAAGGACTGGGAGGCGTTCCTCTTTGGGAATGCCCCCGACAGCATGTCCTTTGAGGCACAGGGCATGACCGCGATCCGGCTTTTTCCCGGCGACCGATTGACGCCGGCACTGCAACGCTCTCTCTCCGCTCTTCTATTGCAAAGGCTGGGGAAACCGGAAACCTATGTCCATGTTTCCCGGGATAACTGCGAGTTGTTGATCTGGAAGGACCTGTCCGCGAGGAATATCTCTGAAAGGGCGCTTATGGATTTTGCCCGCTGTGTGCAGGACAATTTCCATATCAATCCGGGCGTTGTGACGCTGTTTGCACAGCTCGATAGTGCCAGGCTGCCTCGCATGGCCAACCGTCTCGTTACGTTGCTACGCGATCCGCAGTTGTTTGACCATCCGGTCCTGTCGTTGGACGCGAATGGCGGCTATCTGAATGAGCGGTTGGAATCGATGCGCAGCGCGCTTGCGATCAACCTGCCGGTGTGCTCGAACCGGGGTGAAATCCTGGCATTGAAGATGCGGCTGGATCGGTATCCCGGCGAATTGGAGGGCGGTTTCAAGCGATTGCTCAGAAGCGCCGCCCCGCTGCTTGAATCGCTGAACCTCCCTGCATCCCAGACGGGGCTTTCGGAGATGACCCGGAGCATCTGTGACGCTACAGAGGAACGCCTGGAACAGGCGTCTCCCAGAATTCGCCCAGAGATACGCAGGGCGATGGCCTACATCCAGGCCCATCTGACGGAGAACATACAGCGGGAGCAGCTCGGAAAGCTCGTCAATTATGACAGCGTCTATTTTTCGAAGTTGTTCAAAGCGGAGTTGGGCATGAGCTACACGGATTATCTGATTCTTGTGCGGATGTTGCGCGCCCAGGAGCTGCTGTGCCAAACCGATATCCCCATCAGTGATATCGTGGCGCAGTGTGGCTACGCTGATTTTTCATACTTCAGTGGTCGGTTTCGACAGCTCTGTGGTGTGATGCCCCGTGAGTGGAGGGAAAACCACAGGGAAGCGATTGTTTAGAGTGTGTTTCTAAATGCAGGGAGATGCAATTTCGAGTGGATTTGCCTGCATTTCAAGGCGATTTTCCGCAGGCTTAGTGGGGCTAAGTCAAGGGAAATCAACGCCGAAAT
>ONJE01000236.1 GCA_900318045.1 uncultured Eubacteriales bacterium | reverse complement strand
CTCTGGAAAAACCTGATCGCCCAGGAGGACCCGGCGCTGGCGGAGGCGCTGGAGCTGTCCCGGGTGAGCATTTCGAAGAAGACGGGCGCCATGAGAGTGCGGCTGCGCTGCGACCGCATACTCAACGACGCCCAGTTTGAGTGTGTCAACCGGCGCATCGCCGGAGCCTTCCCCGCCGTGGGCGTGAAGGTGCAGCTGGAATACCCGGCCCTGAGGGAAAGGGTGCTGGAGAATATCTCCGTAGCCAGCGGGCTGATGAAGTCGCTGGTGCGCCACGAAAGCCCCGGCTGCATGCCCTTCATCGACTGGAGCGGCAAGGGCTGGACGCTGGAGGAGGGCGTACTGACGGTGCGGGTGTCCAGCGCCGAAGGCCTGAATTTCCTGAAGGCACGCAGAGTGGACGCCATACTGGCCGACAAGCTGAACGACCTGTTCGGCATACAGGCCCGGGTGCGGGTTGAGGTGGCCGGGGACGAAGAAAAACGCATCCGCCAGATTGCCGAAGCCCGTGCCCGGGAGGCCGAGCTGATCGCCGCCACCGCGGTCATCGCCCAACCCCAGGCCCAAAAGAAGGCCGCCCCCAGCGAGGCGCTGTACGGCCGCATGATCCACGATCCCGTCATCCCCATGGGCGAGATCACCGAGGACGTGGGCCGCTGCGTGGTCAAGGGCGAAATCGTCAGCTTCGATATCAAGGATGCCAAGAACGGCGAGACCAAGATCGTCACCTTCGCCATGACCGACTACACCGGCTCAGTGAACTGCAAGCTGTTCCTCAGCGCACGCCGCAGCCGGGAAAACCCCGCCAGCGTGCAGGCCATGGCCGAAACCCTCACCGACGCGCTGAAGCCCGGCAAGTGGGCCAAGGTACAGGGTAAGTTCAGTTATGACAGCTTCTCAGGCCAAATGGTACTGATGGTGGACAACATCGTGTCGGCCGAAAAGCCCGTCCGCGAGGACACCAGCCCCGAAAAGCGGGTGGAGCTGCACCTGCACACCAACTACAGCACGATGGACGCCTGTGCCTCGGCCACCGACCTGATCAAGCAGGCCGTGGCATGGGGACACAAGGCCATCGCCATCACCGACCACGGCGTGGTGCAAGCCTTCCCGGAGGCCTTCAGCGCGGCCAAGAAGATGGGCATCAAGCTGATCCCCGGCTGCGAGGGCTACCTGATCGACGACGACGCGGCCATTGTGGAGAACGCCGGGGACATCCCCCTGGATGGCACCGCCTTCGTGGTGCTTGACGTGGAGACCACCGGCCTGAATACCCGCACCGACGAGATCATCGAGATCGGTGCGGTGCGCTTTGAGAACGGCGTGGAGGTCGCCGAGTTCAGCGAGCTGATCAACCCCGGCCGTCCCGTGCCCGACAAGGTGGTGGAGCTCACCGGCATTACCTCCGCCATGCTGCGGGACAAGCGCGACCTGATGACCGTCATGCCCGAATTCGCCCGTTTCTGCGAAGGCGCGGTGTTGGTGGCCCACAATGCCAGCTTCGACATGAGCTTCTTCAGAAGGGCCTTCAGGCAGGCGGGGCTGCCCTTTGACTTCGCCATCATGGATACCCTGGCCCTGGTGCGCAACCAGTTCCCACAATCGAAGAGCCACAAGCTGGGCAACATGTGCAAGCAGCTGGGCGTGTCGCTGACCAACGCCCACCGGGCCGTGCACGATGCCCGGGCCACGGCGCAAATGATGGTGAAGGTGCTGGAAGAAGTGCGTGCCCAGAAGGGCATCACTCAATTGGGCCAGCTGAACACCTGCTACCCGACCGACGCTGCCAAGCAGAGTTACCACATCATACTGCTGGCAGAGTCCCAGCAAGGAATGACCAACCTGTACCGGCTGGTCAGCGAGGGGCACCTGAACTACTTCCACCGCCGTCCCCGCATTCCAAGAAGCCTGATTTCCAAGTACCGGGAAGGGCTGATTGTGGGCAGCGCCTGCGAGGCGGGAGAACTGTACCAGGCGGTGCTGGATGACCGGGACGAGGCGACGCTCAAGCGCATCGCGTCGTTCTACGACTACCTCGAAATCCAACCCATCGGCAACAACGCCTTTTTGAAGCGTGAGGGCACCGTCCCGGACGACGAGGCCCTGCGCAACCTGAACCGCAAAATCGTGGCCCTGGGCGAGCGCATGGGCAAGATGGTCTGCGCCACCGGCGACGTGCACTTCCTGAACCCCACCGACAGCGTTTACCGGGCCATCCTCCTCACCAAAGAGGGCTATAAAGACGCCGATATCCAGCCTCCGCTGTACTTCCATACCACCAACGAGATGCTGGAGGAGTTCAGTTATCTGGGACGGGAAAAGGCCCGGGAGGTCGTAATTACGAACCCAAACGCCATCGCCGACCGCATCGGCGACGTGAAGATCTTCATCCCCCACCCCGAGGGCAAGGAGACCTTCCAGCCCTTCTGGCCCGAGGCCGAGGATGAGCTGCGCACGCTGGTGAACGACAAGGCCCACAGCCTTTATGGCGACCCACTTCCGGAGATCGTGCAGAAGCGCATCGACAAGGAGCTGGGGGCGATCATCGGCTACGGCTTTTCCACGCTGTACATGATCGCGGTAAAGCTGGTGGCCAAGAGCCTGTCCGACGGTTACATTGTGGGCAGCCGTGGCTCTGTAGGCTCATCCCTGGTGGCATTCCTTTCAGGCATCACCGAGGTCAACGCCCTGCCTACGCATTATGCGTGTCCGAAATGCCAGCACACCGAGTTCGACCCCGACCCCAAATACACCACCGGCCTGGACCTTCCGCCGAAAAAATGCCCCGAGTGCGGCGCCATGATGAACAAGGACGGCTTTAACATCCCCTTCGAGGTTTTTCTGGGCTTCAAGGGCGACAAGGTACCCGACATCGACCTGAACTTCTCCGGCGAATACCAGCCCCGGGCCCATCGCTACATCCAGGAGCTTTTTGGCGAGCAGTACTGCTTCCGCGCCGGCACCATCGGCACCATCGCCGAGAAGACAGCCTATGGCTACGTGCTGAAATACTGCGAGGAAAAAGGCATAAGCCTTCCCCGGGCCGAGATGGAGCGCCTGGCGCGGGGCATCACCGGCGTCAAGCGCACCACGGGCCAGCACCCCGCGGGCATGGTGGTTCTCCCCAAGGAGTATGAAATCTACCAGTTCACCCCGATCCAGCACCCCGCCGACGACCAGAACACACCCACCATCACCACCCACTTCGATTTCAACAGCATGCACGACGTGCTGGTGAAGCTGGACGTGCTTGGCCACGACGACCCAACCATGCTGCGCAAGCTCCAGGACATTACCGGAATCGCCCCCCAGGCCGTACCGCTGCACGACCCGGAGGTGTTCGCTAAGATCATCAGCCTGTTCACCAGCCCTGAAGCCCTTGGCCTGACAGCTGAGGAATTGAAGGTCGCCGAGAGCGGCACGCTGGGCGTGCCCGAGTTCGGCACCTCCTTTGTCCGGGGCATGCTGAAGGAAACCCGGCCCAGCACCATGGAAGAGCTGATCCGCATATCGGGCCTCTCCCACGGCACCGATGTGTGGCTGGGCAACGCCCAGGACCTGGTGCACCAGGGCATCCCGCTGAGGGAGTGCTTCTGCACCCGCGACGACATCATGAACGCGCTGATCGCCAGCGGCGTGGAGGCGTCGATGGCCTTCAAGACCATGGAGGCCGTGCGCAAGGGTCGTGGGCTCACCCCCCAGATGGAGGAAGCCATGCGGGAAGCCAACTGCCCCGAATGGTACATCGACACCTGCAAAAAGATCAAGTACATGTTCCCGAAGGGGCACGCGGTGGCCTACGTAACGATGGCGCTGAGGATTGCCTACTTCAAGGTGTTCTATCCGGCGGCCTACTACTGCTGCTACCTGGCCCGCAACGCCGAGAGCTTCGACGCCACCCGGATGACCACCCGGGACGTGGACGCCCTGCGGGGCATGATCGACGACATCAAGGCCCTGGACAAGTCCGAGCGCACCGCCACCAAGGACGACGAGGTGACTATTCTTGAGATCCTGATCGAGATGAACCTGCGGGGCATCCACATCAAGCCCATCGACATCTACAAATCCCGCGCGGCGGAGTTCTTCATCGACGAGGACGGCGAGATCGTGCCCCCGATCAACAGCCTGCCCGGCATCGGCGCCGCAGCGGCGGAGGGCTTCGTCAGGGCCCGGGAAAGCGGACCCTTCATCAGCCAGGACGACATGGTGCGCCGCGGCGTGAACAAATCCATGGTGGAGCAGCTGAAGCTGGCCGGTTGCCTGAACGGCATCCCCGAGACCAGCCAGGTGACGCTGTTTGAGTTTGCGATGTGACTTCTGATTTGTCGAGGCGTTAGCGGAATCGCCAAGGGTAGATCAAAGGGAACAGTCAACAGGGAACAGGGAACAGGAAAAGCCGCGCACGGGGCGATACAACCAAGCTAAAGCATAAGTTCCCGCGATAAAATGAGACGCGGAATCCCTGAAAAACCTGTAGCGGCGACATAGACGCCACTACTGCATTCTTTCGAAAAGGGCGTCGCCCCTGCAGCGTGTAC
>ONJE01000235.1 GCA_900318045.1 uncultured Eubacteriales bacterium | reverse complement strand
ATACGCATCGTCCTCCTCGCGGTCCACATCCCCATCGCGCAGGGGCAGCTTCAGGTTCGGCGGGCGCTTGCCGCCCCACTTGCCAGAGATGCCGTTCTGGATGGCTTCGTCGATGGCCGCCTTGATCGCGCCGATGGTCTTGCTGTCGGACTTGGGAATGATGAGGGACATGGAATACTTGGGGTCGGAGCCGTTGATGCTCTGCGGCTCGAAGATGTGAACGAAAGAAGCGCGGCACTTGCCAGTGATAACCTTGGTAGCCATAGTCATTGTCCTTTCTCCCCACACAGGGGCATGTCGTTATTCTGCGAAATCGGAAGCTGCGGTCGAGATAGCCTGCCGGGGATCGGACACCGGCACCAGCGTGGGTGTGCCCTCCGGCTTGTACACCAGCTTGCCCAGCACATCCCTGAACGCTTTCTTGCCCATGCGTTTCTCGAGGTCGCCTACACCCAACAGGGTGGTCTTGTAGATGTCCGTGTACCCAGCATCGGTACACGCCTTGATGACCTCGGCCTCGCTGGTGTACTTCCGGACGGTGCGTCCGGCCACCAGCTTGTAGCCTGCCCATTGCTTGCCCTCGACGGCCTGCTGTGTCGCAAAGGCCAGAAGGTCCTGCACCCAGTTGTTGAGCGCCTCTGCGACGGGCAGCATATCGGCAATCTCTTCATCGGTCAGCAGGTCGGGCTGCTTGAAGTCGCGTTTGGCCAGCTGCATGAAATACTCGCTGCGGGCCCGGCAGGTGTGGCGGGCCTTGCACCAGCGGCAGTGCTCTCCGGCGCAGAACTCACCCTCGCCCTTCTGCGCCAGCAGCGCCCTCGGGTGCAGGTACTCGTCCGCCCACTTGATCAGCTCGTCCGCATTCATCTCGAAGGAGGAGATATTCTGGAGCCGGGGCTGTACGATGGTCATTCGCACGGTCTTGATGTCATACAGAGGATCGAACTCCAGCAGAGCGCCCAGACCGTATAGCATGAGCTGGCTGTTGTGGTCGGCGTTCACACGGACGCCGCGTCCACCCTTGAAGTCAATCACCTCGATCACGCCGTCCGCGATGGCGATGAAATCGCCTGTCCCGAAGCCGTCCGGCACATACTCGCTGAAGTCCAGCCTGTGCTCCACGGCAATGTAGGGATCAGGGCAGGACAGACGGATCGCTTCGATGACTTCAATGCAGTGGTTGACGTACACGTCAGTGACCTCTTCGGCCTCATCCGAGTAGAAATCGTTGTCCCGGTGTTCCGCGTACTGGCGCTCGATGACGTCCTTCGTCATGTCGCCGAGGTACCTGTGGAGCTTCAGCTCACACAGCTCATGGAGGAAGGTGCCCTCTTCGGCGTAAATCGAGGGCTTGTCCTGGAACTGCGCCGACAACACCGCGCTGGGCGTGCACTTGAGCCAGCGCTCCGAGGACGAGGGGCCAAGCTCCGAGTGCCCGCGTCCGCTGTGCTGAATCACCTGATCTTTCACAGCTTGCTCACCTCATCCATCAGCTGCCCATACTTGTCCTCGGGCAGCTCCGTCAGCTTGGACACGCCAAAGCCCTTCAGAATAGCCTTGATCTGCGCCCGGTTCTCCGGCTTGGTGCGCTCCGCGACGAACGCCCGCACCTCCGTGATGGTGTACTTCTTCGCCGGCGGCGTGTTCGGCATCGGCTCGTTCACCACCGAAGCCTCAGCCTCGGTGACCCACTCGGGATCAACCACCGTCTTGCCGGTGATTCCCGCCGCCTCGTTCTCGGCCTTCTTCGCGGCCAGCTGCTCCGCGCAGTCGTCCACCACGATCTGCATCGCTGCCGCCATTGCCTGCGCTTCATCGGCCATCGCCTGTGCGTGAGTGGCGATGTCAGCCAGCATCTTCAAGCTCATCGTCATATTGAGAATCCTCCTTCTTAATAGTCGTACTGCGCTAGCTCCCTGAGCTTATCGGCCATGTCGTCCTGTTCCCAGGGCAAGTTCAGATCACTGCGTCCAAAGTGGCCATACACGGAAACCAGGCTGTAGCTGGGCGTGTTCAGCTTGAGCCGCTTGATGATCGCCGAGGGCCGCAGGTCAAACACGCGCCACACCAGCTTCGCCAGTTCATCATCCGACTTCATGCCCGTCCCAAAGGTGTTCACGGTGATGCCCACCGGGTGGCATACGCCAATGGCGTAAACTATGGAGATTTCGCACTGGCTGCACAGCTTTGCGGCTACGAGGTTCCGCGCAATCCACCGGGCAGCGTAAGCACCTGAACGATCCACCTTGCTGGCGTCCTTGCCGGAGAGTGCGCCACCGCCGATGTGAGCGACAGGCCCATACTGGTCCACAGCCAGCTTGCGTCCGGTCAGGCCGGTGTCGGCGGCAGGGCCACCCAGCACAAAACGACCGGAAGGGTTCACCAGCAGCTTGGAGGTCGGCTGCCACATATCAGCGCGTCCCACAGCCTGATACACAGCTTGCGTCACCAGGTCACGGAGCTTGTCCTCGGGCGCGTTCGGCGCGTGCTGCACCGACACGACGATGGTGTGGACATACACGCGGTCATCCTCATACTTCAGGGACACCTGGGCCTTGCCGTCTACTCCCAGCCACGGAGTGTGCGCTGCTTCCTCATCCAGCAGGCGGCAGATGCGCTGGGCGATGATGACGGCTCTGGGCATCTTCGCACTGGTCTCGTCGGTCGCGTAGCCAACCATGATTCCCTGATCGCCAGCGCCCTGGTCGCTGTCCGGATACCGGCCATCTACAGCAGCGGCGATGTCCGGGGACTGATCGTGAACCGCCACGTCGATATTCAGCTCGTCGTCCTCGCTCTCGCACAAGTCCGCCCACTTGTAGCCGATCTGCTGGATCACGCCGAGCACGATCTTCTCATAATTCACGCTTGCACGGGAGGTCACCTCGCCCGCGACAGTGATGTTTCCCGCCGTCGCCATAACCTCCACGGCTACGCGGGCGTTGGGATCGTAGCTCAGATGCGCATCCAGGATCGCGTCAGCAATCTGATCGCACAGCTTGTCGGGGTGGCCCCGCCGAACGGCCTCCGCCGTCACGAGCCTTGTCTGTCTGTTACTCATGAATCGTTCCTCCTGATACAGTTGTTTCGTTTTCCTGATTCCGCTTCGTCAGCCGCCGCCAGCAGATCAGCACCCGCGCTGCCAGCACGTTGCAGCCACGCTTGACCCGCGTCCAGAAGTACACCGGCACAAAGCCAGCGTCCTCGCCGGTCGTGTACATGTCGGTGACGTACCAGACTCCATGCTCCTCGCGCAGGATGAGGAACAGGCCGGACTGGTAGCAAACCTCCTGGCACTCGCTGTCCAGGCGGATGCCGCGCTCCTCATAGGAGGCGATGTACAGCCCGAGGTCAGCCTTGATGTTGACGGTCTGGATGAAAGCGGACATGGGAGAGGGGTGAAGTCGGAGAAGCTGCTGCCAGCCCTCCCCGGTGAACTCAACGCGCACACGCGCTGCTTTGAAGAGGAGCTTTGTGACCTCCGCCATGCGATTGAACATCGCTGCGGGGCAGGTAAGAGAATTGAGCTGCATGATATTGCCTCCAATCAACTGATCTGAACCGGCCTGTCGGCCTGCTGTCCCTGAACGGAGGCGGTCGTGCTGCACATCCCGGCGCTGCTCGCGCTGGAGGTCGCTCGGCCTTGTCCGTCCTGCTGGTTCGTTGAGTCGCTTGGATGCATCCAACGTTCTCGTTTCCGGCTCCGCTCTGCAGTGCGTTTGTGCCGGTTCGTTTGAACTGGTTGTATGATACAACACGGGAGTGGAGCCGTCCACACAAGGATTTTGTGTGTTGATTTTGCATCTATTGCATGCAATTACTGCATTAATCATTAAAATTCACTGGATGCATGGGCTAATCTGCATTTACTGCTAATCTCAATTCATTTCAACCTGATTCATCCTGCTCCACCTTTCTGCTCTTTTCATCAGCACACAACATACTTGTGGATTTTGTAATGTTAAGAATTTATTGTCTCCCAAAGTCCAAAACAAAAAAGGAGCCGACCACCTCATTGTTGGTGATCGGCTGCATCCCTTTTTTTGCTGCTATTGAATTTGACGGTCTTATGGGTTGAGCGGGTCCAACCCTCTCGATGCCAGATACTGATCCGCCTTCTCTCTTCCCTCGGACCATAATACATGAAGAATGTGCTCGATTGCCTGATGACGCCTGTCATATTCAATCAGCTTAATGCCTGCTCTATCAAGCAGCATATTGCTGATCCAGTCGGGCAGCTTCCACAGGAGACATGCGCACACGATGAAATCAAGGGTTAGCATGGTCCTGCCATTGAGGCGGTTGCTGAGGGTATTTACGTGTATTCCCAGCTCATCCGCAGTTCTCTCCCTTGTATAACCATTGGTTTTCATGATCTGGTCGAATGCATTTATGAAGCTCCGGGGGAACCGCGCCTTGTACTCCATCTTCGCGTCGATTTCGTCCATTTTCTCAGCACGCATGATGTCTTCCAGGAATTCACTCGTTCGGACGATATAATCCGCGTCGTAGTACATCCGCCCGAATACGTACTTGCCGACCCTTTCCTGAACGTAAACACGGATGAATC
>ONJE01000234.1 GCA_900318045.1 uncultured Eubacteriales bacterium | reverse complement strand
GAAATACCGCATCAAGCTCGGAACGTTGACGGCGGGCAAGAATTACGACATTGTTTTCACCGAAAACTGGTTGGTCATCAGGGACAGGGCGAAGCCGACCGAGAAGCCTACGGTGAAGCCCACCGAGAAGCCCACCGAGAAGCCTACGGTGAAGCCCACGACAGAACCCACCGCGAAGCCCACCGCGAAGCCGACGGCAAAGCCCACGCCAAAGCCCACGCCGAAACCAACGGTGAAGCCGACGGCAAAGCCCACGGCCAGGCCTGAATCGGATTTCACGCTGCTGGCGATGATGGAGGCAGACCCGGATGACGACACGGCGCTGGTGCTTTCCTGGACGAAGGTTGAGGGCGCGTCGGGTTACGATGTCTTCTTCGCCAGGTCGGATGACTACGAATTTGATCTGTACATGGAAGTCGGCAGCGCCACGACCAGGATCAGGATTCCGAATCTGAATAAGGGGACGACCTACAAGGCATGCATCAAGGCCTGGAAGGGAGAAAGGTTTATCGGCGACACAAGCCCATACGTTCATGCCATCGCCGGGGGATACAACAGCAGGTATTGCAACACGAAATCCGTAAAGGTCGACCGGAGCAAGGTGACGCTGACGGTGGGTGGCACCTATCAGATCGATGCCAGCGTATCCGGCGTCAGGCGCGACAGAATGTTGGTGGATCGCGAAAACGACGTGCGCTATTACAGCAGCAATATCCACGTGGCAACGGTCAGCGAAACCGGCGAGATCAGGGCTACGGGCACAGGCAGCTGCAGGATTTATGCGATGGCCAACAACGGCGCAAAGGCCAGCGTCAAGGTCACGGTGAAGTAGGGAACTGTCGACAAATAAGTTGTGTATGCTGCCTGGCTGAATCCGCTCCTGCACCCTGCACCCCGGAGGGCCCGCGGCTTTATTGCCGTCGGTCAACGTGCCCCGGCACGTCTCCCTCCGCCGCTTAGCAGGGAAGAGTTCATCCTTCGCAATTTGCACAGTTTATATCGATACAGTTCCTTAGAGTGTGTTTCTAAAATGCCTGAAGCGCATTTTCGGGCCATCAGGCTGCATTTCTGTGTTGAAGTCCCTTGACTTGCATGGCGGCAAGTCAAGGGACTTCAACGCCGGTATGGCGGAAAAGATGCCGCATGATTGTATAGGTTTAGGTTGAGATTAGTATTACAGCTCAGTGTCCTCCTGATAAACTCCCTCAGTCTGGCCTGACGGTCAGCCAGCCCCCTGAGTGAGGGGGCCTGAACGGGAGCCTGTAAGGGCATTCTCACACCAAAAGGCTCCCTCCCCGAGGGAGCTGGCACGCGAAGCGTGACTGAGGGAGTGTACGCTGAGCTGTAACCCGTTACCGGATTCGCCACCTGTTTGAATCTATGAAAGGATTGCAATTTGGTTATCTGTATTGTATAATGACATCTTGAAATCGTGAAGTTACCCCGTGCATATCAGCCTCCGCGACCCGGGCGATCATCGCGGCGGGCGCATGGAGAATATCGAAAATAGACGCAAGCGGGCGCGTCGGCGGCCGTGCCGGGCATCGACGCAGGCGCACAGAGAGGCGAAGAAGATGGTTGGGCGGATACAAATCAATCAGGAATGGTGCAAGGGCTGCGGCATTTGCGTGGCATTCTGCCCCGGCCAGGCCTTGGGGCTGGCGGAAGGGAAGGTTAGGATGCTGTTTCCGGATCAATGTGTCGGGTGCGGCCTGTGTGAACTGCGCTGTCCGGATTACGCGATATGGATGGAGGCGGGCGATGCAGGGGAGGCGCGTCAAAATGGCTGAAGGGCGTCGGTTGCTGCTGCATGGCAATGAGGCCGTCGTGGAAGGCGCGCTGGCGGCGGGGATGCGCTTTTTTGCGGGCTATCCCATCACGCCGTCGACGGAGATCGCGGAGCGCTGCGCCCTCCGGCTGCCGCAGGTGGGGGGCAGGTTTATCCAGATGGAGGATGAGCTGGCCAGCATGGCCGCCGTGATCGGCGCTTCCGTCGTGGGCGTAAAGGCCATGACCGCCACTTCGGGGCCGGGCTTTTCACTGATGCAGGAGAACATCGGCTACGCGGCGCTGGCGGAGATTCCGTGCGTGATCGTGGATGTACAGCGGGCGGGTCCCTCCACGGGGATGCCGACCTCCCCCTCGCAGGGGGATTACATGCAGGCGCGCTGGGGCACCCACGGCGACCATCCCATCATCGTCATCTCCCCGTCCTCCGCACAGGAGGCCTATTTCGAGACGATCCGGGCGTTCACACTGTCGGAACGCCTGCGCGTGCCGGTGATACTGCTGATGGACGAGACCGTCGGACACCTGCGGGAGGGCGTCGAGCTGTTGGACGCAAGCGAAGCGGCGGCATCGGATCGCCTGGCCAGGGACGACGCGGAACAGGCGGAAAAGCCCTATGCCGTCCTCCCGGGGGAGTACGTGCCGCGTCTGTCCCCCTTTGGCCAGGGCGCGCTCTACAACATCACAGGGCTGATCCACGACGACCGGGGCTTTCCGACCTCCTCGAAGGAGGCGGCTGATCGCCTGTGCAGGCGCATCATGGAGAAGATCGCCATGAACGCCGGAGAGATCGAGCGTTACGAGTCGCGCCACATGGAGGACGCGCAGGTGTGCGTGGTGTCCTTCGGCGGGACCGCCCGGGCCGTGCAGGCTGCCGTGGACGCCGCGCGCGGGGACGGAATCCGCGTCGGCCTCTTCCGCCCGATTACGGTGTGGCCGTTTCCCGAGGCGGCGCTGGGCAGGATCTGCGGCCGCGTGCGCGACATCGTCGTGGCCGAGCTGAACGGCGGACAGATGAAGATGGAGGTGGAGCGTGTCGCCGCCGGGCGATGCCGCGTGCACCATCTCGGGAGGGTGAACGGCGCGATACTCACGCCCGGGGAGATCCTTGCGGCGATTCGGGAGGTGGCAGGATAGATGGCCAGTCGGCTGATCGAACGGTATATGCGCGGCGCATACCTGCCGCATATCTGGTGCGCGGGGTGCGGCAACGGCATCATACTGCGGGACGTGGTGCAGGCTGTGGACAACCTGCGCCTTGAAAAGCGCGATACGGTCTTCGTCTCCGGGATCGGCTGCTCCTCGCGGGCGGTGGGATACCTGGATTTCGATACGCTCCACACCACCCATGGGCGGGCCATCGCCTTTGCGACGGGCATCAAGATGGCGCGGCCGGAGCTGAAGGTGATCGTGCTCACCGGGGACGGCGACGCCGCGGCCATCGGCGGCAACCACCTGATCCACGCGGCCCGGCGAAATATCGACCTGACGGTCGTGGTGCTCAACAACAACATATACGGCATGACGGGCGGCCAGTTTTCGCCCACGACGCCGATTGGCGATTTTTCCACGACGACACCCTATGGCGGCATCGACCCGGATTTTGACATCCCGGCCCTGGCGCAGGCGGCCGGCGCAACCTATACGGCCCGCGGCACGGCTTACCATGCCGCGCAGACCACGAAGCTGATCGAGGCGGCCATCCTCCACGAGGGCTTTTCCGTCGTGGAGTGCGTGACCACCTGCCCGACCTATTACGGACGCAAAAACCACAGGGGCAACGCCGTGGAGATGCTGAAATGGCAGCGGGACAACGCGATCCCGGTGGCGCAAGCCAGGAATCTGCCACGGGAAGCGTTGGAGGGGAAGATCGTTTACGGCGAGCTTTGGCGCTGCCAACGCCCCGAATACACGCGGCAATACGCCGCGATCATTGAACGCGCCGGAGGCAAAAAACAGTGAAGGCGAAGTATGAAATGCTCTTTACCGGCGCCGGCGGGCAGGGCGTGATCCTCTGTTCGATCATCCTGGCGGAGGCGGCGTTCCTTACGGGGAAAAATGTCGCGCAGAGCCAGTCTTACGGGCCGGAGGCGCGCGGCGGCCTGTGCCGGGCGGAGCTGGTCATCGACGAAGCGAAGATCGTCTATCCGAAGGTGACGCACGCCGACTTTCTGCTGGCGCTGACGCAGGCATCCCTGGACAAGTATGGTCCCGGCGTGCCCGCGGATGCGATGATCGTCATGGACAGCTCCCTGCAGGCGCCGGAGAACCTGGGCAGCGGCAACGTCGTGGCGTTGCCGATACTGTATACCGCGTCCAAGGTCGTCGGGAATGTGCTGACGGCCAATATCGTCTCCGCCGGCGCGATCGACGCGCTGCTGGGAATCGCGCCGGGCGCGTTGCTGGAGCAGGCGATGCGGATGCACATTCCCTGGGGAACAGAGGCGATGAACCTGCTGGCCCTGGGCGAAGGCAGTAAGCTGGGCGCGGCTGCGCGGCGAGCGGCACGCCAATGACGGCGAGCGAATGATGACTTTGGAGGTCATAATTCATTACAATAAGACACAATCATAACATATTACAAAAAAGGGTTGCAATTTGGCAATTCATGTTGTATACTTATATTGGTTACTTGTTTACTGGACAATGCAAATAAGGGGCTTGACAGCCACCTTGACTTGCAACCAGTAAGCCTGCGGTTTTTCGCCTTGAAATGCAACCTGATGGCCTCGAAACTGCATCTCCCGGCATTTAGAAACACACTCTAGGGCAGAGCATGGCTGATTGTGCCTTTTTGCGCCTTGCGGCAGCGGGGCATTTGAAACTGAATACAACATTCGTGATGGATAACCGCCCAACTTGACGGGGTTACTGTACCCTGTCAGATTTGGGAACAATATTAGAAATGGGGTGAATGTCATGACGAACATTGCTGCGGTAAATAAAGACAAGTTGAAAGGTATTTTTGACACGGACAGCTTGACGGGCACAGCCTTTAAGGTGACGATCACACCGATTTCCGAAGAAGAAGCCGAAGAGATTCAATTCAAAAGTCTGAAGGGCATTGCAGGAAGGCGCTTGGATGCGGATGAGGTCAGAAGGGAACGGTTGGGTCTATGAGGGTTCTGCTGGATACGAACATCGTTTTGGATTACCTTGGCGCAAACCAGGGGTTCACCGAGGATGCAGAGAAGGTTTTTGACCTGGCGACGAAAAGGAAGGACATCAAGCTGGTTTCTTCGTCGGCGATCACAGATATACTGTATGTCCTGCGCCGGGCGGTAAAAGATCGCCAGCTTGTCAGGGAAAAATACGAGAGCTTCAGAAAGAAAATCAGCATTCTTTCGGTCACAGAGAAGGATATCGACACGGCGTTTGCCAGGGATTGGAAGGATTTTGAGGACGCGGTGCAATACACTGTGGCCGAATCCAACGGCGTAGACTGCATCATTACGCGGAACAAGGGCGATTTTGAGGAAGACGCAATTCCTTGTTATATGCCGCAGGAATTTATCAGGAAATATACGGAAGGGGCTTGACAGCCATTCGGAATAAAAATACGCGCCTCAGGGCAGAACAAGGGCTGACTGAGTCCTTTTTGCGCCTTGCGGTAGCGTTGTGCTTGAAACTGAATACTGCATTCGTGATGGATAACCGCCTTACTTGACGGGGTTGCTGTACCCTGTTAGGCTCGGCGGTTTTTGTGTTTTCGAGCGCAAAGGAAAAGCGCCCGGGGAAGGGCGCATGGGAAGGGGGTTAACCGAGTTTACGCTTTGGGTCTGCGTTCTCCCCGCGGGGATGCACCCGCTTGAACTGCTTGAGCTGTTCCTCGGTCATCTCGGGGCAATCCTCGTCAAACACGATGGGGCGCTTGGCGGCTTCGCGGATTTCGGCAATCTGTTCGGGGGTTGGCTTTTGATCCTTAGTAATGGAATAGCTTACGATCATAGTACATTCTCCTTTCCGCGGGCGTTGCTATTCTGGCGGAGATGATACGGGTCAGTGATTTTCGTTCGGTATAAACCACGAAGAGAACCTCGTCCACCTTGCCAATGGTATTATACCGTTCTTCAAACAGACTGTGTGCCGAATCGAAAAGTTACGCCATGCTTTTTCAGGTTCAACGCGGCCTTGTCCTCGTCCCACTCGAATTGCACGGGCAATTCCCCCTCGTAACTCTATGGCAATATTATAACCGAAATGCCTGCGCGAAGCAAGGCTAATGTGACCGGAGGGACGTGGAATCCCCCGCTGGGGGCGGCGGGGACGGGATACAGGGAACGGCTACAAAAAACTCTCGCATGCCACAGAAAAAACCTTGATTATCATTGGAAAAGGTGTCATGGGGACGGCAGGCGGGGGATACGGGGAATGGATACTAAAATAATTTTCTTATGTCTTTCTTATGTCACAATAAAACCCTTGATTTTGCTCATGTAATATGACATAATGAATGGTAACATATGGGAAAGGGCTGACAGCAGTGCGAAACAGGAACGCCTTTCACAGCCCGGCAGGGAATCGCTGCGTCCGATTTGGGGTCAAGGCGGTGTGCTGCATTCGCGACGGATGATCGCCGAAGCTGACGGGGGAGGTATGCCTGTCAGGTTCGGCAGTTTTTAATATACAAGAATAATCACAAGGAGGACTTCATGCAATGAATAGAATGAGATCAGGAAGCAGGCGGCTGTTCCTCGTCGTGGTGCTGGCCATGGCATTCAGCCTGATGGCCGGGACTGAACTGACAGCGGAGGCGGAAGTTTCAACCAAATACCAGGTGGGCGGAATATTTCTGGATATGAGCGGCACGACGACCGGATCCAGCTGGACATGGAACGGCGGATCAAAAACACTGACCTTCACCGCGGACACGTCCATTTGCACAGAGGGCACCAAACCTTATATCATGGTTCCGGTAGGCCTGCCTGCCAATTCGACAATCATTGTCAATGAGGGTGTGAATGTTGTTTTAAAATCTGACAGGGCGGATGGTATTTATTGTGAAGGTGCTCTGACGATCAAGGGCACCGGCACGCTTTATTGCTATGGATCATACAGCGGACAAAAATTATCGCGCCAGAATACGGGCTACGCTAATGATGATAATGCCGCGGGAAACGGCATCACCTGTAATGGAAAGCTTGAGATAGGCGACAACACCTCAAAAACCGGACCGTATCTTTATGTGTACAACGGTGATGCCGAAGAAAGTGCGCTGTGTGCGTTAGGCGGGAATCAAGGTAATTCTGATCCGCAGATTGCGGTGTATGGCGGACAGATTAAGATCATCGCTCCAACCAATAGCGGGAAAATATATTGCGGCAGTACTAAATACTACATGGTTCTGTATAACAATGCGGTATTTGAATATCCTTCCAAGAATTTCCACTTCTTCACGTTGGCTCCCAAAAATAATAAAGGAAATTATTACTACGCGACCGATGATTCCTATTGCACTGTTTCATATGATATTAATGGCGGAACTGGCTTTGAGAACCCTCTTCAGAAGCAGGTGAAAAAAGGAGACAACGCTGATCTGACGGTACAAGCCGGCAAGAGCGGCATGAATTTTCTGGGTTGGAATACGGACAGGAATGCTTCTGCCGCTCTCGACAGCTATACTGTTAATGAAAATGTGACTCTACACGCCATCTACGGGCCGCAAACGAACGACGTTACCTTCTATGGGGATATGGAAGGCAATCAGATCATCAAAACGCAGACCGTTCAATCCGGCGCAGCTCTGAACACAATCGAACAGCCCACAGATCTTCCCAAGAGAAGAGGGTATTATTTCGCAGGCTGGACGACTAAAAAGAAGACGGATACCTCAGTGGAATACAATTACAAGCAGGCTGTGCCGGATTCTGAAAACTGTATTCTAGTTGACTGGAATAGCGGAACGGTCACAGCAGACATGAGTTTTTATCCTGTATTTATCAAGGACAGGTTGAAGGTTAAACTCGTGCCCGGCGGAGATACAAATACTCCGACACATATGGGGACAGGTTCTGATGGAAAGACGCAGAGTACAGAGTTTACTGTCAATATCGATGAACTGATCCAGATGAAAGGGTTGTTGGGAACGACCCGCGATGGGTATACATTGGAGGGTTGGTATACCGCAAAGGGTGTAAAGTGGAACCCGAACGGAACAGCAGATGACTCGAGTACCTGGTGGAGAATGACTCCGGAGTATGCCGATAATAATACGCCGGAAGAACATGACAGTCTTCCCTATAATTTCTATACCGTCACCCTGACCGCCCACTGGACGCCGATGGAAGTAGATGTTGTGTATAGTTTGATTGACGGTACGCCCAGCGGGCAGGCCGGGTCAACGAAAGCCAGTTTGGGCAGTACGCTGACATTGCCGGGAGCGCCGACAAAGTCTGAATTCAAGTTTACCGGCTGGAAGATCGGAAACGACGCAACGCTGCACTCTGCGGGCGAGACGCTCGTGTTTGACAACTGGAGTCTGGTTCAGGATGGAAAACT
>ONJE01000310.1 GCA_900318045.1 uncultured Eubacteriales bacterium | reverse complement strand
GCGTGCCGTCGTATTGTGCGGTTTTTCCTTGGTTTGAGACTATAGTGGACTACAAAACCATTTTGACCTTGCTGGAATAGCGTTGTTGTCAGTAGCTTGTGCCTTATTCATGAGAGTAAAAAGATATACAGTCGTTCACCATAATAAAATAGGATGTCCCTCTCAAAACAGCACCGCGCCGAAGCCTATGGCCGACGCCCGTTTGAGAGATTCATCCAACAGCTTCTTGCCGTAACCCCGCCGCTTCAATGATGCATTTCTCATGTCAATGAATCGTCATGGCAAGCTCTATCTCGTCCTCATCCTCGACACCGGTCGCGCGAAAGCCCTTGCGCTCATACAGTCTTCTCGCCGCTTGATTCTCCCTGTTGCAGGTCAGGGCGACCCTGTCCGAATCTCCAAAGGGCTTCGTCCGGATGTATTCGATCACCCGCTCCAGGGCTGCGCTGCCAAAGCCGCGGCCCTGTGCGGAGCGATCGATCATCATGTGCCAGATGTCGTACTCCGGGACATCGTAGTCATAGATGACCATGACATATCCCACCATCTTCCCATTCGCATAGATACCGAACGGCTGGCACTGTTCCCTGTAGACGTATGCCTGCGCGAGGCTTCGAATCGGATGGGAGACAAAGCGCTCCTGCCCCGGCACAAGTTCAAGGTTAAAGGCATCGATGAAGTTATCCTCTGTTATCGCTCTCAGTTCGACCACAGCGTTCTCCATATCCTGTTTCTCCTTACATTCTGCCCCGACCCGGATTGGGCCGGGGCTTGTAGTTCTTAACCACGTCGACTGACGACAACGCGGCAGGGGTGGATTTGTACAAGAGTATCCGTTAATTTCGTTGCAGTGCCTTACCCCCGACGCTTGACGGGATAGCAGATCTCCGTCACAAATTCGTCTGGGTTCTGCGTCTCGTGAGGACTGACGTGGTAGATATTGAACATGGCCCCCGATGGCTCATATCCGTTGGCCTCGATCCAGGCGACCACCGCCGCGTAAACCTCGGTGATCAGGGTGTAGCTGCCCTGATAGGTACAGCTGGCTACGGTCACCTCCGGCAGCGTGCGGAATTTCACGTGCGCGGTGTCGGGATAGCTCCCCTTCACGGTCTTCCAGGCCATCACCTCCACGTCCTCTTCCTTATATTCCCGATCCAGGAAGCTCACGGCGCAGAGGCATGGATCCGCCTCCACAAGGTTCATCCTGCAGGTTTCCTGCATGAGTATGCCCCACACCATACCTTCGTCTTCGTAGCGGGGAATGGTCATCTGAACGGTAGCGGCGTAGCGCTCGGGAATGGTTCTGATGTTCACGTCATAGCTCATATGCTCTTCCTTTCTCAGCCTTCCTATGGCTGCGTCCAGAAGCGTCAGCTTGCGCGCCGTATCATGTGCCTGGGCTTCCAGTTCCGCACGCCGGGCGGAAAAGAACCGCTCCAGCCGCTCACGATCGTCATAGGCCTCGAGCATCCTGACGATGTCGGCCAGGGAGAAGCCCATGTCCTTCAGCGCGGCGATGCGTCCCGCCGTCGGCAGCTGATCCTCCCTGTAATACCGGTAGTCCGTGAAGCGGTCGATCTCGGCGGGCTTCAATAGTCCAATCTCATCGTAGTGGCGCAGCATTCTGACACTGACCCTGGACAGCTTTGAAAATTCTCCGATCTTCAGCATGGAAGTACCTCCTAAAGCGGATTCCCGTTGAGCTCAGACGTATTGTAATGCCTGCCACAGTGTGAGAGTCAAGGGCTTTTTCAACGTTCCGATTTCAGAATGGCATACCAGCTCGCATCACAGATTCCCTGGTTGTTCCGGTCCGAGCTTCTCAGTGTGCCTTCGTATTTCATTCCGCATTTCTCCATCACCATCCCGGAATGCGGGTTTCTGGGATCATGCCTGGCTTCAATTCGATTCGCTCCCACTTCATTGAAGAAGAAATCGATGACGGCATTCAACGCTTCCGACATGATTCCCCTGTGCCACCAGCGCTGCCCAAGGCAATAGCCGATCTGCACAACAGAGATGTCATCGTTTATATCTACTGCGCCGATGCTCCCTA
Source organism: uncultured Eubacteriales bacterium (assembly GCA_900318045.1). Lineage (GTDB taxonomy): Bacteria > Bacillota > Clostridia > Christensenellales > Aristaeellaceae > UBA2862. The sequence continues at coordinate 1,387 of ONJE01000310.1, read as the reverse complement.
TGGGGCATTCTCCATTTTCATTCAGGACAATCGCCCATTGATAATAGTTCTGTTTGGGATACGCTGCCGTCCAATCGTTCAGGATGGCCCAGCTCACATCCACGCTTGCATGAGGGGGCCAGGTCAGATATTTCGTCACTTCGGGATCAGAAGTCCAGTTCCGAAACATCGCTTCCGCGTCCTCAACGACAAATTGCCTCAGAACCAATCTTTTTGTCTCTATCTGCCGCGTTCCACAGTGATTCATGCTGTTATTCACGATATATCCATAAGCCATCATTCTTCTCCATTCAACGATACACATACATAAGCGTCAGTCTTTGCGTGCCATCCTCCCGGACCGTACACAGGAATTCCCAGCCATAGCGCTCATAGAAGCCGACGTGGTCGCTAACGAGGTACAGCGGCGTTATGCCCTTTGCGCGCATGTTTTCCACCACTGCCTTCAACAAGCGCCCTGCGATGCCCCGCCCCCGATACGCCTTCTCCGTGTAAACAGCGCAGACGTTCGGCGTGAGGTCCGGGCGGTCGTGAAAGTCGTTATCAATCACGCCCAATCCCCCAACGATGCGCTCACCGTCCAGGCAAAGGTACCAACCATTGTCCGTCGCGCCGTTTATGTATTCCGCCATGCGCCCCTGGTAGGCCGCCTCTGGCACTCCCCACTTCGCGTGAAACCAAGCCGCCGCCCGTTCCAGCAATTCCGGCCTCTCCCTCAGCGACGCGATGACATACCCGCGCAGGTTCCACGCAGCGTCAGCGCTGCTCTAAAGGATTGAGGCGAGCTTCTCACAGGATTCTGCTGCCTTACAGCTTCCGCAGGTCTCCACGCCCTTTGCGTTGGCGCACTGGCGGATCGGGCAGAGTGATTCACAGTAGGGTGTCTTTGCGCCGTCGATCCGACATCCCTCGCAGTGGATCATCTCAGGTGTGATCTCAACGCCGTTCAGTTCAGACCATTCCCTCGAAACCTTCCTGCGCTGCGCCTCGTCGTGGTTCACCGTCGCAAGTCGTGCCTCGCAGGTCTCGCAATCCAGGCCACAGTATGCGATATACGCTTTCACAGGTATTCCTCCCATTGTTCCTGATGTGTTGTCCTCCCGGGCATATCGGTACACACCTTGTCGTCCAGCTCTTCTTTGCCATAGCAATTTCCATGAGTCTCAGTGACCTTTCGTTCACACATTATAGTGAACGAAAGGTCACATGTCAAGCCTTTTACAAATCTTAATACCGTCCAAGCGCATAGTTATACTAATCTCAATCTAAATATATGCAAGCATGCGAACGGATTTTTCGTCATACCAAGGCGAAGGCCCGCAGGCTTGCTGGCGGCAAGTCAAGGGACTTCAACACCGGTATGGCGGAAAAGATGCCGCATGATTGT
>ONJE01000231.1 GCA_900318045.1 uncultured Eubacteriales bacterium | reverse complement strand
TGACTTAGCCCCACTAAGCCTGCGGAAAATCGCCTTGAAATGCAGCCCAATCCACTCGAAACTGCACATCCCTCATTTTAGAAACACACTCTAATGAAATACCGCATATATTGTGCGGTATTTCATTAATTCACTCTCGCTTACCTCAATCGTTTATGGAATGATTTCATTCATCACCAACGCGATCACGCCGCCCAGCACCGCGCCTGCCACAACTTGTCTGCGCGTATGCCCAACAAACTCCTTCAACGTCTCCTCGGGCGTAAGCTCACCGCGACCAAGGGAATTGAACAACTCCACCATGCTGTTGATCACCTTGGCCTGCTTTCCTGTCTCTTGGCGCACGCCCATGGCATCATGCATGACGATCAGGGCAAGGATGGCGGCCACAGCGAAAATGGGGCTGTCCCAGCCGCAACGAAGTCCAGTCATAACGGCCACAGCCGTAACCGTGGCTGAATGAGAGCTGGGCATACCGCCATCACCGACCAACCGATCCAATTGGAACCGTTTATTGATGATGAGATAGATGATGGCCTTGGAAACCTGGGAGAAGAGCCAGGCAACGGCGGTCACTCGCACCTTCCCGATAACAGACCGGTATTTCAGGCGCTTCTCCGCCTCATCCACCACAGCATGATCAATGCCGCGATGGCCACAGCCAGATACAGCGACAGGTTGCTGTGATCGCCGGTATCCACCCCGTCGCGGATGGTGAGGGTGGCCTCCTGGCTGCTGATCTGCGTACCCTCGGCGTCGGTCACGACACAGCGGAAACGCGCGCCGTCCCACTTCTTCTCGATATCCTTCCGGCTCAGGGTCGGCCCAGTGAAGCCCGGCAGATCGACCCACTTTTCATGCTTGGGATCCCACACCTGCCACTGATAGGTATAGGGCTGTTTGCCGCCCGCGACCTCAACGCTGAAGCTGACGTCCTCGCTCTCCTGGGCCGTCACGTCACGGGGCTGTACTTCAAAGTGCAGTGGATCCCCGCCGCCCAGGAACAGCGTGAACTCATTGTTGGCGTAGGCGGTCTCGTCCCGCCCTATGGCGGAGATGACCACGCGGGCGCTGTTGTGCGCGGCGGGATCGTCCACCAGCAAGGCGACGGGCACCGTGATGGTATGGGTCGTGCGTCTGGCCACGGATTTATCGTGGATGGGCAAGCCGACCACTCTGTAATCCTCCGAACCGTCCAGGTACACCTGACAGCTTAGCTTGAAGCTGTCGTCTGTATTTGCGAAGTTCGACACGACGATGTCCACCAGCTCCGTGCCGTCGCAATCCTCGTAGATGCGGTGATCCACCTCGATGTCATGGATGGACACGTTCAGCGCCACGGGATCGGTTGCTTTCACGGCGCTTGCGATCAGGCCTGAGGCAACGGCATTGGCGAAGGCCGCGTTGGACGCCAGTTCGTCCGCCTGCAGCACCAGCAGTCCGCTCTTCTCGTCCAGCACCCAGGTCAGCTCCGTCGTCGCTGCGGCGTTGGGTGCGATGCCGGTATCGCCCTTCACGCCGGCGGCGTTGGCCATGGCCCCCTGCCAGTTGGCGTTGGAGGAAGCCTTGGAGACCCTGAGGTACAGCGTCTTGTCGCCGCTCCAGTTCTCCGGGATCTTCAGCGAGCCGGTGAAGGACGCCAGGGCGCCGGGCATCAGCATATTCGTCTGCACAAAATTGGTCTTGCTGTCCCTTTCGGACATGCTGCTGGTCCAGGCATCGTTCTTGCCACGCTGGCTCGCCTTCAGCGCCAGCTTTTTCTCGCCCAGCACCCAGTCGCGCTGTCGTGGCGTATAGTTAAAATCGCTGTTGCGGTAGATGGCCTGCCTGCCCTCGGGCAAGGTCGCCGACCGGCCTTCGCTGTGCATGGTCAGGCTGCTGTTTTCCGGGTGCAGGCAGTCGCAGTGCAGGGTTTCCACCACATTCACCTTGCCGCCGTCCAGGGTGTACATCTCAAGATCGAAGGCCGATATACCCATGTTGCCCTCGTTCATCAGGGCAATGGAGGTATCCTCGAAGTCGCCCGCGGCTACGGTCACATTCTCCACGCTCATGCCCTTCAGCGTCAGCACCGGCTTCAGCGTCAGCGGGAAGCTGTACAGCGTTACCGGCTGAGGCTTGCTTTCCCCGTCCTTCTTTGGCAAAGGCGTCGCGGTCAGATAGCCCTGTCCGTCCGTGGTCAGCAGCACGTCGCGGGGGACGATGCCGTTTTGCAGCGTGAACTCGGAGAACACCGCCGGGGTAGACACGGTATTGGAGGCGGGGTCATAGACGGCCACCCAGAGCCGCCAGGTGTCCGGGTCGCTTTCGTTCTTCTTCTCGACAGTGGACAGCCAGTAGATATAGGGCGTATCGTGGACCGTCTGCACATTGAATTTGGCGGAGGGCAGCGTGACGTCATAGCTGTAGTCCGTCACGTCGTAGGAGAGGCTGCGTGTATTGGCGCCCTTCTTGTTGCCGATGTGCAGGCCCTTCAGCTTATATTGCTTCGCGCCGTCCCCGTCGGCCTCGCCCTCGGCGTAGAACAGGGTCTGGGCGTAATCGTCGCTGCCCGCGCCCACGGTCTGCACCAGCTCGAAGCCGCCGATGTCGCCCTTCTTCACGGCGATGGTCTTCCGCTTGGTACTGGTCAGGGTTATCTCAACCACTGGCTTGACGACTTTGGTTGTATACGTGACCGGCGCGGAGTTCATCTCCCAGTCGTACAGCTCGATGGCGCTTTCGCCCTCGACTCCTTCCTTCGGTCGGCTCAGGGCTATAAAGCCGAGGCAGCGGAATCCCGGGGGTGCGTCAATCGATTTGCCATAACCCTTGACGCTGGAGCGCAGGTTGACGCGTTCGTGATCCTCACCCAGGGCGTTTTGAATCGCCATGTCGGACATGAGGACGAAGCTCCGCCCACCGGTATACTTAAAGCAGGCGTAGCCCGTCTCGTCAGAGCCGCTGCCCACGCGCTCCGCGAAGCCGTATATTTCAAGGCTGCTGAGATATTTATCACCGTTATCCGGGGTTGTCCCATATGTCGCCTTCGCCCATTCGATGTGTGGATTGGCAAGACCACGCAGATTTATCGCACCGTTCAGATCGCATGCGCTCAACTCCCTCGGAGCATAGAAATCCGTGTATAGTCCCAATTCGCCATAAATATCCAGGTATTCCATCGTTACGTGGTAAATGAATGCGTGGGGGTAGATCAAGGTGCCCTCGGCCGGATAGCCATTTTCGTCGAACTGATCGGCACAACAGACGACCACGAATACGGTTTTTCCGTCCGACCAGACGTCGAAATCGTAATCGTCGCTTTTCCTGCTGTTCTGCAATTCGTCAATGAAATCCTGCGTGTTACCCTTTTTGCCTGTGTTCACATCCACCCAGCACAAGCGTTGGCGTTTTCCAACCTTGTCGATGTAGAAGGCGAAGGTATGGCCGTTGGAGGTCGCTACCCGGATGGTGCTGTGCGCGTTCGCCTCGTTGGTGAGGATCGTCTTCGCCGCCGGGGCCAGCTGGGCATAAGCCGTCGGCTCCTGGGTGGCGGCGTCGATCTCCTCCGGCGCGTTGGCGTTGGCGAGCGCGTACTGCTGCAGCGGCGGTATCGCGTTGGCATTCGTCCGGCTGTCGTACCAGGTGCCGCCCCAGGGCCCCCAGCTCTTTGAGATATCCACGAATACCAGCGTGACGCCCAGCGTGATGCCGACATTGCCGCCGATGGTGAAGGAACTGAGGCCGGCTCCCATGATCACAAAGGTGATCCGGAAATTCAGCGACGCCGAGAAGCGGAAGTAGAGCTCCAGGAATCCCTTGACGCCCGCGCCGACCTGGGCGGAGAAGGTGAAGGCGATGTTGATGGTGATGTCCCTCAGCGGCTTGAACTCCCAGTCGTCAAAGCCGTGATCCGAGGTCCACGAGAAGCCTGCCTCCAGGCTGACGGCGAAGCCCGCGTTCACGCCCAGCGTGAAGCTGACGTACAGGGGGACCGGGCCGAGCATGTGCAATATCGTCCAACTGTAGCTGTACTTCAACAGTATGCCCGTCGCGAGGCGTGCCTTGATCATGCCCCGTTCGGATTTGCTGGCATCTTCATCGACGTCCTTGCGTCCGCTGAGCAGGACGAACCAGCCCACTTCAAGCTTGGATTCGCCCATGAACTTCCAGCCCTCTGTCTTGTAGTAATCGTAGGCCGCGCCCATCTGGGCCAGATGGTTGGCAAAGCCGCCCTCCTTTTCGGCGTTCTTCTGCGCTTGCTGTAAATCCTTCATGTCCTGGCTCTGCCACGCGACCTTGGAGCCCTCCAGTTTTTCCGCGAACAGGTCGCTGCCGATGGAGACGGTGATAAAGCCCCCATTGTCAATTGTGACCTTGGGCAGGTATTTTTTCCACGGCAGATTAAGGGACACGTCCGCGTCCACGCCGGGGATCGTGAATGAAAAGCCGAGTCCTTCCTCAAACACGTTCTGGAAGGCGTCGCTGCCATCCTCTACCGGGGAATCCACCACACTTGGTACGGAGATCAGGCGCGTTGAAAAGCGTTCGGCAGAGGCGTCCTTGCTGAAGGCGACGAACGGACGCTGCTCCTTGGGGACCTCCGGCGCGAGGATCCTCTTCCATTTGTTCCTGAAGGTGTAGACATTCCCTTCGTGGGAGGTGGGTTCGGCCCACTTCTGCTGCCACTTCCAGGAAGAACTGCCTTCGGTCCAGTAGCTGAGCAGCGGCGTGGGGACGCTGCCGCCATCAGGATTGCGTACCTCGACCTTGATCTCAAAATCCCAGCTGTTCAAGCTGGAATTGATCATCTCATAATCGTCGCCGCGGATATCGTTGTCTTCAAAGGAGATGGAATACACATAGGGCTCCGCATCGTTCGATACCACCCCATTGCCTTCGACGCCGTACAGCGGCGTCATGGGCATCTGGCGTACCTCGCCCAGCTTCATTTCCACCTTCGAGGCGCCGAAGCTGCGATAGCCCAGGGCCTCGGCCTCCACATCCAGCCTGAAGAGGACATTCTTGTCGTCGTTCACAGTGAACTTGCTGGAGGGAATGTACACGCCGCCCCTCTCGTCGCTTGTATAGGTCGCGATCTCGGTTTTTAGGTTGCGCGCGTCCTTCACCGTCACATTGACATTCTGAAGGTATTTTCGCCCGCCGTTGCCGTCGGAGGTGTAGAATACCAGACCGATCTCGTTCTCGGTCATCACGTGTACGGTAGCGCTGTCGGCATTGGACAG
>ONJE01000228.1 GCA_900318045.1 uncultured Eubacteriales bacterium | reverse complement strand
CGAGGCGGTGGCTGAATTACGGCATCGCCCCGGCGGAAGTCGAGGCGTTGGTTGCCGCCGGGGGGCGCTGCGTCACCCTCGGGCCCCGCATATTGCGCACCGAGACTGCCGCGGTGGTGTCCGCCGCGCTGGTCATGCAGCTGTGGGGAGATATTTAGTCGAATTGAGACAGTACAAAGCGGAGCGTGGAGCGTGGATAAGAAAAGAACGATTGCGACCTACACCCTTGGCTGCAAGGTGAACCAATACGACACCGAGGCCATGCTGGAGCGCTTCGAGGCCGCGGGTTATCATGCGGTCAGCTTTCAGGACGCGGCGGACGTCTACCTGATCAACACCTGCACCGTCACCGGCACTGGTGACCAGAAGTCCCTGAAGACCATCCGCCGCGTGGCTCGGGAGCACCCGGAGTGCGCCATCGTTGTCTGCGGCTGCCTGGCCCAGCGGGAGGCGGAGCGCCTGGCTGCCATGGACAATGTGGCGCTCGTGTTGGGCGTACAGCGCCGGGGCGAGGTCGTCGGACTGTTGGAATCCGCGCTGGCGACGGGTAAGACCGTGAACGCTGTGACGCCGCTGAAGGGGGCCGGATTCGAAAGCCTTTTCATTACCCGCCACGAGGGCAAGACCCGGGCCACCATGAAGATCCAGGAGGGCTGCGACCGGTATTGCAGCTACTGCATCATCCCCAGCGTGCGGGGGCCGGTGCGCTCGATGCCCCTGGACGCCGTGGCCGCCGAGGCCGCACGGCTGGGAAGCGCCGGCTACCGGGAGATCGTGGTCACGGGCATTCACCTGGCCAGCTACGGCCGGGGGACGGGAGATTCCCTGATGGACGCCATACGTGCCGTGCACGCCGCGCCGGGGGTGCGCCGGGTACGGTTGGGTTCGCTGGAGCCGATGACAGTAACGGAGGATTTCGCCCGGGAGGCTTCGGAATTGCCGGGCCTGATGCGCCAGTTCCACCTGTCGCTGCAATCCGGCAGCCCGGGGGTACTGAAGCGGATGCACCGCCGCTATACGCCGGAGGAATATCGCGCCGCCGTGGATACGCTCAGGCGCTACATGCCCGACTGCGCCGTGACCACGGACGTGATCGCCGGTTTTCCCGGCGAGACGGAGGAGGAGTTTGCCGAGACGGTGGCCTTCGTGCAGGCGGTCGCACTGGCCCGCATCCACGTATTCCCGTATTCCCGGCGCAAGGGCACCGTGGCCGACGCCATGCCCGACCAGGTGGACGAGGCGCTGCGGCGCGCCCGCGCGAAAAAACTGATCGGGGTCGGGAACCAACTGGAGCGGCGATTCGTCCAAGGACTGGTGGGCACCTGCCAACAGGTGCTGTTCGAACAGGCCGCGGGCGAAGGCCTGAGCGAGGGCTACACCGGCCAGTACGTGCGCGTGCGGGCTGTAGCCAAGCCCGGCGAGCTGTGCCGGGTGCGCATCGACGGCGCGGAGGGTACGCTGGCCTTCGGGACCGTCATCGAACACGAACAGGAGGAAGATACCGATGAGTGACTGTCTGTTTTGCAAGATCATCGCTGGGGAAATCCCCGGGAATGCCGTATTTGAAAATGACAAGGTGTACGCCTTCCGCGACATCAATCCCCAGGCCCCGGTGCACGTGCTGGTGGTGCCGAAGAAGCACATGGACAACATCCTGCAGTGCGACGCCGAGACCGCCGCCGCCCTGACCGACCCCGAGCGGATGGGATAATCGCCCCAAAAGAATGGGGTAGGTTAAATAATTGGGTCAAAGCCCTTCAAGGGTTGACGAGTACACGCCTTATGCGGTATAATAACCATTGTGGCGAACCCCATGCTACATTGGCTATGCCATTTAATCGCGAGGGGAGGGAAAGCACATGTCCGAGGTACGCATTCGGGAAAATGAATCATTGGAAAGCGCGCTGCGTCGTTTCAAGCGCAAGACGGCTCGTGATGGCATTCTCGCAGAAGCACGGAAAAGGGAACATTACGAAAAGCCCAGCGTAAAGCGTAAAAAGAAGGCTGAAGCTGCTCGTAAGCGCAAATATTAAACCAATGAAAGCCCCTCTGGAAGCCCGGAGGGGCTGTTTTCAATCATTTGTTTTCATTCTTCGGGATACTTCTACATATACATTGAATTGAAACAACAGACTCACACGGATTCTGGTTCGCTTTTTGGGTGAACTCTATATAATATAGCGGAGAACTGAATATGCATTACAAGATGCTGCTCTGGCCTCACGCCAATGCCCGCTATCAGAACGAGACGCTGAGGCTGGCGGCGGCGGAGCTTGAACTGATGCTGGCGCGCCTCGCTCCCGGCGCCGAGATCGCCGCGGACGAGCGCTTGGGCATGCCCTGCCTTGACATCGGTGTAAATGGGCCGCTCGATGCTGCGGTCATCGCAGCGCTTCGCCGCCATTCGCTGCTCTACGGCCTGTTCGAGGATCAGAACGGTCCGCTGCTGCCGGTAGCGGGACGCGCCGATGCCGCCGTGGGACGGGATCTGCCGGCGATACTGAAGTACAAGGGCAAGACGAACGAGCTGTTCCTGCAAATGCTGGTCAACGCGGCGCTGTACACCGGCGTGTTTTGGCAGGCCGATACGCCCCTTTCAATGCTTGACCCCATGTGCGGACGGGCCACCGGGCTGTTCGTCGCTGCCAACTACGGCTGGGACACCCTGGGCGCGGATGTGGACAGGGGCGACCTCAAGGAGGCGGAGCAATATTTCAGGCGTTACCTGGAATATCACCGCTTCAAGCATACCGTTACCCGCCTCTCGCGTACCCTGAAGCAGGGTGGCAGCGCGGCGGAGAGCCGTTTTGAGTATGCCCCGGAGGCCCACGGCCAGCGGCGCACGCTGAGCCTGGTATGCCTGGACGCCGCCCACTCTGCGGGCGCATTGGGCAGGAACGCCTTCCACGTCATTGCCTGCGACCTGCCCTACGGTGTGCGCCACGATGCCCAGCTGAGTCGGGGCCCGAAGGTGAAGGGCAACTGGCTGGAGTCGCTGATCGAGCAGGCACTGCCCGAGTGGAAGGCGACGCTGAAGCCCGGTGGTGCGATGGCGCTGTCCTTCAACGCCCAGAACATGAAACTGGAGCGCCTGCGATCCATGATGGAAGGCGCGGGCCTGGAGGTCATGCGGGGCGGCGCTTACGACGGGTTTGCCCACTGGGTCGAGCAGGCCATTACCCGGGATATCGCCATTTGCAGGAAACCAATGTGACGCTGTTTTTACATACCCTTGAATATCGGACCATCACATACCCTTGAATATCGTACCATCATCCCATCGGAGGTAACCTATGGATTATCAGTCCCTGAACCAGAAGACCGTCGTGGAATTGCGCAGCCTGGCCAAGGAAACGGGCGTAAAGATTCCGGCGGGTACCAACAAAGGCCTATTGATCCAAATGTTGCTCGAGGCGGACAAGGGCAGGCAGGCTTCCGCGCCTGAAAACGGCGCGGAGGCGGCGAAGCCTGAGGGCCGCCGGGGGCGGGGCAGGCGCGCCGCGTCCGAGGACAAGGCAAAGAAGCCTGCCACCGTAGCATCGAAGGCATCCGAAGCAGAGGAAAAGAAGGCGGAGGCTGGAGCGCCGAAGACTAACGAAGCAAAGGCCAGCGCGCCTGAAGCCGAAGCCACGAAGGCCACGGAAACCCCGGAAAAGACGCCCGACGCCGAGGCTTCGCAGCCCGTTGTCACGAAGGCAGCCCCGGAAACCGAGGCAAAGGCAGAAATACCTCAGGCGCAACCCCAGCCGTCGGAAACGGACCAAACCGGGAATGCGGGCGTTCGGGGCAGGACGCTGATGCCGACGCGAATGAATCCCAGGCAGATGGGCGACGGCCAGCCGCGACAGGGCCGGTACCAGAATTGGAATATGCAGCGCCCGGTTCAGGGTGATCCCCGGTTCCAGCGCCCTCAGCCGGTCAACGGGGGTGGCATTGCGCGCCCCATGAATCCGCGTTTTGGCAGGCAGGATAACCGCACGCCCGCCCAGGCATGGGAGAATCGGGATTTCCAGCGCCGAGCGCCTCAACAGGCTGCGGCGGCACAGCCTGAAAACGCACAGACGGAGCCCCAGGAGCGCCAGCGCACCGAGGGGTACTACAACCCCGAGCTGAAGACCTCCAATCCCGCCGTGCCGGAGATGCTGGCTTCGGGCGAGTGCGGCGACGGCGCGGGCATACTGGAGCTCCAGCCTGATGGCTACGGTTTCCTGCGGGCTGAGAACTGCCTGCCGGGACCGAATGACGTGTACATCTCCATTGCCCAGATTCGCCGCTTCAACCTGCGCAACGGCGACCACGTGGTGGGCAAGACCCGCGCTCAGCGGGAGGGGGATCGCTACAGCGCCATGATGTACATCACCGAGGTGAACGGCGAGAGCCCTGAGAAGGCTTCCGAGCGCCCCCGGTTCGAGGATCTGGTGCCCATCTATCCCGACCATCGGCTCAGGCTGGAGCCCCCGACGGGCAAGGGGGACCTGTCCCTGCGGCTGATTGACATGCTGGCCCCCATCGGCAAGGGCCAGAGGGGCATGATCGTATCTCAGCCCAAGGCGGGCAAGACCACGCTTTTGAAGAAGGTGGCCAACGCCATCACCGACCAGTACCCCGAAATACACCTGATCGTGCTGCTTATCGACGAGCGACCCGAGGAAGTCACGGACATGCAGCGCTCCATCAGGGGCGAGGTGATCTACTCCACCTTCGACGAGGAGCCCGACCATCACACCCGCGTGTCGGAGATGGTGCTGGCGCGGGCCCAGCGACTGGTGGAGATGGGCAAGGACGTGGTGGTGCTGATGGATTCCATCACACGGCTGGCCCGGGCCTACAACCTGACCATCACGCCCACGGGCAGGTCCCTTTCCGGCGGCCTGGATCCGGGAGCCCTGTTCCGGCCCAAGCGCTTCTTCGGCGCGGCCAGGAACATCGAAAACGGCGGCAGCCTCACCATCATCGCCACCGCCCTGGTGGAGACGGGCAGTCGAATGGATGATATCATCTTCGAGGAATTCAAGGGCACCGGCAACATGGAGCTGCACCTGGACCGCAAGCTATCAGACCGACGGGTGTTCCCGGCAATCGACCTGCTGAAATCGGGTACGCGGCGGGAGGAGCTGCTGCTGTCCGAGGACGAAATAAACGGCGAATACCAGGTGCGCAAGATGCTGGGCAGCCGTCAGCAGGAGATGTATGAGCAGCTGATCGACCTGATGAGCAAGACCGCCAGCAATGCCGAGTTCTTCTCAAGGCTGAAGGGATGGCTGGCCGTGTATGAAAAGGAAGGGTATTCCCTGGGAAAGTAAATATACGTCGGGTATACAAATCTCGCGGGTATATCATTATGAGCAGGACGAAGGCGGTGTCAAGACAATCTTGACACCGTTTTGACGAAGGTATTAACAACTGTGACGATCGCTTGTAATCCTAAAATTATAGCTGTATAATCTTATCAATCTTATCGGTGAAGCAACACCGTTTATCGACAAGGAGGGAGAATCCTATGAGCAAGAAACTGATTGCGGAGGCCATCGGCACGGCGACCCTGGTCATTTTGGGCTGCGGCACGGCGATGCTGGTGGGCTGTGACGCTGCGGCGGGCGGCGGCTACATACTCACGGCGCTGGCCTTCGGCCTGACCATCGTGGCCATGGCCTATTCGATCGGCAACATCTCCGGTTGCCACATCAATCCCGCGGTGTCCCTGGGCGTGATGCTCAGCGGCGGCATGGAATTTGGCGAATTCATTGGCTACGTGTGCGCCCAGTGCGTCGGCGCGATTTGCGGCTCCGCGGTGCTGGCGGCCATCTTTGGCCTGGGCCACGTCACCGACATGACCGGCGGCTTTGGCGCGAACGGCCTGGCAGGCGTGAACGGCAACGTGCTGGGAGGCCTGCTGGTTGAGATTGTGCTGACCTTTATCTTCGTCATCGCCATACTGGGCGTCACCAGCAAGCGCGCCGGACACGGCAGCTTCGGCGGCCTGGTGATTGGCCTGACCCTGGTGGTGGTGCACATTCTGGGCATCGGCCTGACGGGCACCTCCGTCAATCCCGCCCGCAGCATCGGCCCCGCGCTGTTCGCCGCCTTCAGCGGCAATTTCGCGCCCCTGGGCTGCCTGTGGGTGTTCATCGTGGGTCCCCTGCTGGGCGCGGCCCTGGCGGCATTTACCTACAACTTCCTGCAGAGCAAGTGATATTCAAAGGACAGATTGCAATCACCCCCGGAATGCGTTCCGGGGGTGATTGCGTTACAGTGGAAAAGGAATCGCAATCAATAACCGGCCTTCGCAATATATGAGAAGAAAAAATGGGAAAAACAGTAGACAAGCCCGCCTTGTTGTGCTATAATATTATACGTTGGTTGATGTGGTGTAATTTTTTGGGGCATGTTTGTGCGACGCGCACAATA
>ONJE01000413.1 GCA_900318045.1 uncultured Eubacteriales bacterium | reverse complement strand
TTTCATGGCGCAGGTGTCGTAGCCCGCCTCGGTTTGCAGCATCGTGGCCTTGGCCTTGGCAAGCCCGGAGCCCAAGATGCTCAGCAGCATGATTCCCAGGCTCAGAAGGATGTCCTTTGTGGTGATTCCGCCGTTGCCGCCCAGCTCCACGGGCAGCAGCGCGCGCATCATCACAGCGATTGCCGGGATTTTGAGCGCCTCGAACAGCGCGAGCAACACGCCCAGCCAGATGGAGGTAACGAACTTTTTGCGGTTGGCCGCGCCGCAGAAGTCGAAGAAGCGCCTTATGACCTTAACCATTGTCCTTCACCTCCATATGGGCCTTCCACATCTTTTCATACAGGCCGTGATGGGAGAGCAGCTCCTCATGCGTGCCGCTGTCCTCGATAGCGCCGTCGTTCACGACATAGATCCTGTCCGCGTCGGTGACGGTGGACAGCCGGTGGGCGATGACGATCAGCGTCTTGCCGGCCGTCAGCTTCGACACCGAGCGCTGGATCACCGCCTCGTTTTCAGGGTCGGTGTAGGCGGTGGCCTCGTCCAGGATCACGATGGGCGCGGCCTTGAGCATCGCCCGGGCGATAGAAATGCGCTGGCGCTCGCCGCCGGACAGGTGCCCGCCGGAGGAGCCCACCAACGTGTCATAGCCATGCTCCAGGCCCAGTATGAACTCGTGGCAGCCGCTGTTCCTGGCGGCAGCCTCCACCTCGGCGTCCGTCGCGCCGGGGCGGCCCAGGCGGATGTTCTCCCGAACGGTCATGTTGAACAGGTAGTTGTCCTGGCTGACGAAGGCCACCCGGTCGGCGTAGGCTTCCTGTGATATATCCCGAATGTCCTTCCCGCCCAGCGATATGCTGCCGCCGTTCACATCCCAAAGCGCCGCGATCAGCCGGGCGATGGTGCTCTTGCCGCTGCCGGAAGGACCCACCAGCGCCACAAAGCTGCCCTCAGGCACCTCCATGCTGACGCCGTGTAAAATCTCCATGTCTCTCGGCCCCTCCCTGTCTTCGACAGTGAGCGGCTTCACGGCTGCGGGATCGCCTTTGGCGCTGTCCTCGCCGCTCGTCGCCGCTTTCGCGACGACCTCGGCATATGAGAAATGGACATCTTCAAGTTTGAGATCATTGCCCTTCGGCGCGTCGCCCGTGGCGGGCCGCTCCTGCTCCGGGGCGTCCAGTATCGCCTGCACCTCGCCGAAGATGGTGCCCATGGTGCGGATGTCGTCGGAGTAGCTCATCAGCGTGATGAGCGGGGTTATCAAACCAACTGACAGTATGATGACGGTGATGAAGTCCTGCCCGGACAGCGTGCCGCCCTTCACCAGCAGCCCGCCGATGGGCAGCACGGACACCATCGTGGCCGGCATGACCACCATGGCGAAGGTGAACGGGATGATGCTCGCCCGCATCCAGCCGATGAACGCGCCCGCCGCCGCGTGGGCGTCCTTCACGAAGCGCTCATAGCTGGATTTGGTCTTGCCGAACACCTTGATGACCTGGATGCCGTTGATGTATTCCACGGCGGTGTTATTCAGGGCCTTGGTGTTGTCGATGGTGGCCTGGTAGAAGCCCGCGCTGGTAGCCATCATCCAGATGTAGAAGAACATGCCCAGCGGCACGGTGGCCAGAGACGCCAGCCCCATGCGCCAGTCGATGGTGAAGATGTATACGGTGATGATCACGGGGATCAGCAGGTTCGCCGTGAACTCCGGCACGATGTGGGCGAGTGTGGTCTCAATGCTGTCAATGCGTTCGATCAGCGTGTTTTTGAGTGCGCCGCTCGACTGCGCCAGCACTGCGCCCAGGGGCATGCGGGTCAACTTCTCGGTGCAGCGCTTGCGGATCTCGCCCAGCACGGCGAAGGTCGCCCGGTGGCTGGCGGCCGTAGAAAAGGCGTGGCACAGTACCCGCCCCAGCCACATCAGTGCGATCAGTCCGGCCTGAATGAGGTAATACGACAGGTTCCTCTCTCCCGCCATCAGGCCCTTCACGATGCCCACCACCGCAAAGTACGGCGCGACGGAAAACGCCACGCCCAGCACGGCGAGGATCACGCTCAGGGCAAACTGTTCTCCGTGCGACCCCGCCTGCCCAAGCACCCAGGCGATGGGCGACGGGGATTTCTTCTTCGATGCTTCCATGTGCAAACCTCCCATCGTTAGCTAACAGCCTTCTGTTTGTGTTCACTAACCTCATGAAATACCAATCGCCTACCCCCATATTGGGAATAGGCGTTTTAAAACCCCAGCAGTGCTTTCCAGCCCGGCAGGAAAAAAGCTTTATATGCGCTCAAGAGCAGGTGCAGTTCTCTCGGGCTGATGTCCTGGACGGCAAGCCCATGTGCCTTCAGCATCGGCAGATACTTCAGCATCTGCCCCTGGCTGGCCTCGGTCAGGTCGTGCAGGAAGTGCTCAAATTTCGTACCTTGGGCAGCAGTCAACAGCAGACGGTAGTCGTCCATGTGGGGATAGACCACCTCGCGCATCATGTCGATCACCGAGTCGTTCCAGCGAATGGCTCCATCCTTCCGGGCGGCCTCCAAATAGCGGTGGACGTGGGCGTCCATCCAGGCGTCCAGCCTCGCGATGGCCGGTGTCACCAACTGGTCGAACAGGTCGGCCTTGTCCCGACAGTGACGATATATGCCCGCCGCCGTCATACCGCAGCGTTCACCGATGCGCCGCATGGATGCCTTCCCGAAGCCATACTCCATGAATTCCTCCCGTGCGGCGGCCATGATCTTCGCATGGCTGACTGTCTTGTCCCTGGGCATGGCACCCTCCGTGAGTCGCATGTTAGCTAACACTAATAATCTAACATCCCGGGGAAGAAAAGTCAAGTTAAGTTCATATAACGCATTGCGGAATCAACGCCCCAAGCCCCGCCACGATCAGCCCGGCCGTCGGACAAGCCAACAGTGTCCAGCCCAGGCCGTGCTCCGGAATCGCCAACTTCATTAGCCATTCCTTCCGCTCCCAGGCCTTGCAGCGCTCCGCGCCCTTGATCATGTGCCGGACCTTCCCCGGCAGCCAGCAGTCCAGAATGATGAAGTCGCTGAGGCTGACAAGCGTCATCTCCACATAGCCCGTCCAGAACAGGTTCCAGAAGCCCGCCATCCCGGCGCAGCGGGCGCTGATGGCCCAGTACGCGAACATCACCAGGTACAGCAGACAGAGCAGCAGCTTCATCTTCCGCACCTCGCCCTTGTCCACCCAGGGTGCGGCGGCCTGCCTGATCTCCCTGGGAAACATGGTGCTGTAAGCCTGGGGCCAGAGCAAAAACCCCACGCCCACCACGGCGTTGAATACAAGCGACATGGACAGACCGTCCAGTATGATCCTTGGCCAATTCATTGACCTGTCCCTCCTCAGAGCAATGTAAATACCCACGCGGTGACGGCGCTGCCAATGACGATCACAGCGCACTGCCGCAACTGCTGCTTGCGGTTGTAGCCAAAGTCCTGCCAGCCCGCGCAGCCCTC
>ONJE01000270.1 GCA_900318045.1 uncultured Eubacteriales bacterium | reverse complement strand
TTCCCCATAGGGGAAGGCTACTTTTGGCACCGCTGCCTTCTCCTCGATAAATCAGAATTTGTATTCAACTGAACATTTACCCAGTAAAAAACCCCTTTCCCGGCTTTCGCCGGGAAAGGGGGCTTGCGGTTGAAAGGTTCCCGCGGGTCGGGGCGGATGGCGAAGTCGTCATACCGCCCGCGACCGATCATGGAAACGCATCATCCGTCGGCTTGGGGACCGATTATTCGATGGTCACCTCGGTGATCTCACCGGCGTCGTCCTCGGTGTCGTCGGTGATCAGGTCATCGAACGAGCCGAGATCCACGGCCAGGTCGCCGTCGATGGTCAGCGTCTCGGCGGTATCGTCGATCAGCTCATCGTTGTGCGCGGTGCTGGGAACGACCTTGATGGTCATCGTGGTCTCAACGCCGCTGCCATCCTTGGCGGTGATGGTGATGACGGCCTTGCCCACCTTCAGGCCCTTCACGTAGCCCTGCTTGCTGACGGCAACGGTCTTGGGATCGCTGCTCTTGAAGGCCAGGGCGGGGTTGTAGGCCTTCGCAGGCTTGACCTTGAGGTTCAGCTTCACCTTCTCGCCGAGCTTCACGGTGAGGACACGGTTGCTGCGCGCGATCTGTCTCACCGGGAGCTTGTAAATCGTGAAATTGCAGGTGGCGGTCTGCTTGCCGTCGGTGGTGGTGGCGGTGATCACAGCCTTGCCGGCCGACTTGAACTTCACAACGCCCTTCTTGGACACGGTGACGACCTTCTTGTTGCTGGTCTTCCAGGTCACGGGCACGGCCGCGCCGGTATTCTTGTCGGTAGCCTTCAGCACGACGGCGTTCTTTTCGCCCCTGACCATGTAGCCTTTGACCACGGTCTGGTCCAGCACCAGCTTGACCGAGGTCTTGGGCTTGGTGACCTTCACCTTCAGGGTAGCCGTCTTGGTGGTGGTGCCGTCGGTGGCGGTGCCGGTGATCTCGCACTCGCCGTAGCCGGTAGCCACCAGCTTAAGATCGCGGCCGTCATTGTCTTCGTCGATCACATAGGCCACATCGGGGTCGCTGGTCTGCCAGGTCGCCTCGACATAGGCATCGGAGGGTTTGATGACGAAGTTGATATAAGTTTCGTTGTGTTCGACGTCGGCCTTCTCATAGTAGGTCACTTCGATGGAATCCTTGGCAAACGCCACATCCTCGAGGGGCGAAGCCTTCACGGTGACGGGCACAGTGGCCTTCAGGTCGGGATTCGAACGGGATACCACGGTGATCGTGCTGGTGCCGGGCTTAATGGCCCGTATTCCAACCGTATCGCCCATTAAGTAATTAATTTTCACAACGTTCGTGTCGGAGGATTCGGCATACAGGTCGTCAGGCAGAGCGCCGTCAGCGGGCGTCACGGCCAGCGCCAGTTCAGCAGTCTTGCCGCACTTCACGGTGTATGCTTCCTTCTTGAAGGCGATGCCGGTCGCCTGAGCGCCCGTCACGATCACCTTCGTCTTAGCAACGATCGGGTCGCCGCCGTCCGCGTTCCGCACGGTCAGGGTGATGGTGGCTTCACCGGCCTTAAGCGCAATGACCTGTCCCCAGCTTACGTTCCCGATATAGCGGACACGCCCTTCGTAATTGGAGACGGTGGCCACTTCCTCATCGGAGGACGTCCAAACCGCAGTGACATCGCCATGCTCAGTGGGCTTCACGACGAGGTACTGCGGGTCAGCCAACTTAAGGGTTTCGCCGACCCTGATGTCGAACTCATCCTTGGTAAAGCTCACGGTATCAACGGGCTTGGGCTTGACCTCGATGGTGAAGGATGCGGGCGGCACGTCGCCGTAAGAGGCCGTGATGGTGATGGGCTCCGTGCCGGCCTTCTGGGCGAACAGCCAGCCATTCTGAACATAGGCAACCTGCGGATCGGAAGAGGTCCATTCGAGCTTACTCACGTCGAAGTCGTAGGGATCAACGACGATGTAGTTGTTGAGGTACAGCTGGCTACCCTCTTCCATCGTCTTGGGCTGGCCCTTGATGGTGATGCTCTTCAGGGGATCATCATAGGTAACCTCGCACTCGGCGCTGGCTTCCGGGAACTTATTGGAATAGGCCGTGATGGTCACAGAGCCGGGCTTATTGAGAGAGAGAACATACCGATCTTCGTAAATGTATTCATCCCATTCTTCATCATAGCCAACCCAAACTCGTGTTTGATAAACACTAATAGTCTCAGGGTCAGAGCTCTTCCAAACAATAGAATCGTTCCAGGACAGCCCGTCGACTTTCAGGTACTTCTCGATTTCAAATTTATTATCAGTATTCTTCAGGGTGAACTTCTTCGTGGTGAAGGACAGCTTCGGCGCAGCATACTCGTCCTCCGGAGCCTTCGCCTCAACGGAAATTTTAATCTCAGCGGCCTTGGCCTTGCCGTCGGGGTCCTTGGCATACACGGTGGTGGTGCCTGCCTTCACACCCTTAACTTCGCCCTTATTGCTCACAACGGCGATGGACTCATCCGCGGAGGACCAATCCAGGCTGTAACGATAGTAAGCATCATCCGGGTCAACCGTGATCATGTCACGAACAACAGTCGTCGAACTGCCTTCCATGATCTTTATGGGCTGCTCCGGTTCCTCTTTGACCGTGATCTTATCGATCGGCTTCTTGGTCACGGTGACTTTGATCGTAGCGGACTCGCCAATCTTCTTGTCGTCCTTGTCGTACAACGTAGCGGTGATGGTAGCTTCGCCAGCGGTCTTGATGGTGATGTACGAATACAAGCCCTGATCAAAATCACTGACGTCGCTCTTTTCCCTGTAATCACCAATAATGCTGACAACCTTGGTGTCGGAAGACTCGAGCAGGAGCCGCGTGCCCTTGCCCTCCTCGACGCCTTCCACTTTCAGGCTGGGCCACTCTTTCTCCGGGACAGGCCATCTGTCGCTGGGCAGCACAAACTTCTGCTCCTTCGCGGAGAACGCAACCGTGGGCTTGGCTTTGGCTTCATCGGCCAACGCGAAGCTGGGGATCATCGTCGCCAGCAGGGCGACGACCAGCAACAGGATAAAACTGCGCTTCATGGTATACCCTCCTCAATGTAGTGTATGGATTGCCTGTGGGGTGCAATTGTCTGTGGGTGTGTCCTTCAACGCGATCCGGTGCGGACCGCACACTGTGATTGGGCCGGATTCACTGCACCTCCTTTTCCCCGTATAGCGTCTTGACGCCAACACACGAAAGGCAAACTCCCCTTTGGCGAGATCGTCAATGCCGCCAATACTTACACATATCGGTCAGCATAGAACGATACCATACATATTTTACCAGCCAGAAGGCGGTTTGTCAATCAAAATACACAGATTCGACACTTTTTATTTTTGGGGGGAAATTTTTTTATGACAGTGAGTTAATATTCAGTCGCTTACAAATTCTGATTTATCGAGCTGTGGCGGCATCCAAAAGCCTTCCCCCGATGGGGGGCCGTAGGCCCTAGCGAGCCTGCGAGCGTCAGGTGGCCCGCGCAGCGGGTCGGATGAGGTCCCTTTATGATGCGCCTCGCGCCTGTTTTGAAATCGGCGTAGTATCAGCGTCAAGGACCTCATCCGTCTTTCCCGGAACTATGCAAGCATTTTCCGGGAAATCCACCTTCCCCATAGGGGAAGGCTACTTTTGGCACCGCTGCCTTCTCCTCGATAAATCAGAAGTTGCAACTCATTTGTAGGGACGGCTGGCTATTCCTATTCCCTATTGCCCCGAGCGCTCCGCGACAAATCAGAAGTTCCCTGGTAACAAGAGGGAGGCTTTTGGTGCATATATGCGCTTTACAGGCTCCCGTCCAGGCTCCCTCCCTGAGGGGGCTGTCAGCGAAGCTGACTGGAGAAGTCACAGGGAGCTGGCTGGCCGTCAGGCCAGACTGAGTCAGTCCTGATGGGTAGAACTGAATAGTGACGTTCCCCGACTAAACAGCCATACACTGAAACAAACATATCCTTCAAGGACAATCGGAACCGGTCCCCCGCTTTCAGCGGGGGCACCTTCCCTTTCAGGCAATGCCGGAGGGGTTCATCGCCCCCTATCCTGACCAACACTAAAAAAAATAACCTGCCAACACCCCTTCTTTGCCTCCCGTGGATTTGACTAAACCGGCAAACAGGCGTATACTGGTGGATGATATAATGGATGCGGGTAACTGTTCTGTCAGGTGACTTATGATATGGCGAGCTGAGGCGGTATTCAAAAGCCTTCCCCAGGCAGCGGAGCTGCCGGTTCAGGGGCATCGAGCGCCCGGAAAAATGTCCAGTGGACATTTTTCAGTGGTTCGAGCGCCCCTGAACCGCTCCCTTTGGTCGCTGGGGAAGGCTTTTGGTCGCGGCAGCAGCTATTTCTAATCCCTAATCCCTAATCCCTAATCCCTAATCCCTAATCCCTGAGTCTCAGCTTGCCAAGCCAGAATCTGCATCCGACTGAACATTCATGGATGTAATATCCCCGCATCAATGGGAGGGAGCCATGGCCGCGATCGGCATTTGCACGGATTTTGTCAACCTGCCCGAGGTGGCGCGGCTGGGCTTCGACTATGTGGAGCTTTCCCTCGTGGCCGTCGCCACGCTGGGCGAAGCGGAATTTGCCGAGCTGGCGGAGTGGGTGGAGGCCGCGGGCATCCATGTGTATGCCTGCCGGGACATGCTGCCCGGCGACCTGCCCGTCACCGGGCCCGGGGTCAGCGCCACGGCGCTGCACGGCTACCTGAAGCGCGCCTTCGGGCGGGCGAGGCGGCTGGGGGCGAAGGTGATCGCGCTGGACGCGGCGCAATCGCGGGGCGTTTCGAAGGACGGCGACTTCCCCTTCGCCTGGCGGCAGCTGGGCAACTTCCTGCGGCTGTGCCAGGGCCACGCCCGTGAATGCGGCGTGACCGTCTGCCTGGAGCCGCTGCGCAAGGCGGATTGCAGCCTGATGAACCTGGTGTCCGAGGCGACGCTGATCGCGGGGCTGTTGCAGCTTTCCAACATCGCCGTGGCCGCCCACTGGGGCCACATGTCCATGGCCAGCGAGCCGATGGACGCGCTGTGGAGGGCCGCGCCGCTGCTTCGCCACGTCCACCTGGAAAACGCGCTGACCCGGCGGCTGCCCGCCCCCGGCGACGGCGAGGACTACGCCCGGATGCTCTCGCCGCTGAACGTGATGGGCTATGCCGGCGGCATCAGCCTGTGCGGCACGATTACGGAAACATTTATAAAGGAAGCGGCGGGTGCGCTGGCGCATATCAGGACTTTAAGCAAAGATATTCAATAACGCCGGTGCGGCGCGTCGCCGCACCTTCAAGAAAGCGGCATCGCCGCAAGCATGACAGAACGAGGTAATGCTATGAACATCATCATCGTCGGCAACGGCAAGGTGGGCTACACGCTGGCCCAGTATCTTTCCAAGGACGGCCACGACATCACCATACTGGACCGCAGCCAGCAGGCGCTGAACAAGGCCAGCGAGACCCTGGACGTGATGTGCATACGGGGCAACGGCGCAAACGTCAAGACCCTGATCGAGGCCGATGTGGAGTCCGCGGATGTGATTATCGCGGTCACGGGCAACGACGAGCTGAACATGGTGTGCTGCCTGGCGGCCAAGCAGCTGGGGGCCAAGTACACCATCGCCCGCATCCGCGACCCCGAATACACCGAGAGCCTGACGCTGCTGCAGAAGAAGCTGGACATCGACCAGGTGGCCAACCCCGAGCGCGCCGCC
>ONJE01000227.1 GCA_900318045.1 uncultured Eubacteriales bacterium | reverse complement strand
CCGCAGGCTTACTGGTTGCAAGTCAAGGTTTTTCAACACAGAAATGCAGCCTGATGGCCCGAAAATGCGCTTCAGGCATTTTAGAAACACACTCTAATCATCCGTCCTGATTGATGGGAACACGACATCGTCGGCAGTGGTTTGAGAACGCATACATTGTTAAATTTGGTAAACTCGAGGTGAATAAAACGTTGTTTCATTGATTGTTTCGCTCAATACTGTTACAATATAATCATGCAGGTTGTGACCGTGTTGTCAACGCCTGAAACAAAATCGAATGGATACAGGGAGGATGCTTCAATGGCCGTTGCAGTCATCATGCCGAGACAGGGAAATACCGTGGAAAGCTGCATCATCACCGAATGGAAGAAAAAGCCCGGCGACGCCGTCGCGGTGGGCGATATACTGTTTGCCTACGAGACCGACAAGGCCGCCTTCGAGTGCGAGGCGGAGACCGCCGGCACCCTTCTGAAGGTGCTGTATGAGGAAGGCGACGACGTGCCCTGCCTGGAGAACGTGTGCGTGATCGGACAGCCTGGCGAGGACCCCGACGCCGCGCTGGCGGGCGGTTCCGCCCCTGCCGCCGCGCCCGCCGCTGCCAACGCCGCCCCCGCGGCTGCCGCGCCCGTGGTCGCCGGCAACTGCACCCCGGTCATCATGCCCCGCCAGGGCAACACCGTGGAGAGCTGCGTCATCTCCGAATGGTTCGTGAACGTGGGCGACACCGTGGCCGTGGGCGACAAGCTGTTCTCCTACGAGACCGACAAGGCCGCCTTCGAGGCGGAGGCCGAGGTGCCCGGCACGCTGCTGGCTATCTTCTACGAAGCCGGCGACGACGTGCCCTGCCTTGACAACGTGTGCGTGATCGGCGAGCCCGGCGCGAATGCCGAGGCCTACCGTCCCGGCGCCGAGGCTCCCGTGGCCGCCGCGCCCGCCGCTGCTGCCGCGCCTGCCGCCGCACCCGCCGGGGAGCTGGCCGAAGCCCCCGTGGTCGTGGGTGACCTCAAAATCTCTCCCCGCGCAAAGAAACTGGCCGACGCGAAGAAGGCCGACCTCAGCCAGGTGGTTGGCACCGGCCCCAACGGCCGCGTGATCGAGCGCGACGTGCAGGCCCTGATCGACGCCGGCAAGCTGATCGGCGCGACCGCCGCCACCGCGACTGCCGCAGCCGCCGCGCCGGTGGCGCTGGGCGTACCCTGTGACGACAGCTACACCGAGCCGATGAGCAACATCCGCAAGGTCATCGCTCGCAGCATGGTGGCGTCCCTGTCCACGATGGCCCAGCTGACCCACAACATCTCCTACGACGCCACCGAGGTCAAGGCGGCCCGGGCGCTGTACAAGGCCAAGGGTGAGCCCTTCGGCATGGAGAAGATCAGCATCAACGACATCATCATGTATGTGGTGGCCCGCACGCTGATGATGCCCGAGCACCGCGCCCTGAACGCCAACCTGATCGACGACGGCAAGACCATGAAGTACTTCCGCGGCGTCAACCTGGGCATGGCGGTGGATACCGACCGCGGCCTGATGGTGCCCACCATCTTCAATGCCGATAAGATGACCCTCAAGCAGCTTTCCGATACTGCCAAGCAGCTGGCGAAGGAGTGCAAGGAGGGCAAGATCAACCCGGATTACCTGTCCGGCGCGTCGTTCACCGTGTCCAACGTGGGCTCCCTGGGCATCGAGGCCTTCACCCCCGTGGTGAATCCGCCCCAGACCGGCATACTGGGCGTCTGCGCGCTGAAGGACGCCTTCCGCATGAACAATGGCCAGATCGAGGTCTATCCCAGCATGACGCTGTGCCTGTCCTACGACCACCGCGCCATGGACGGCACTCCCGCCAGCAAGTTCCTGCGGGACCTGAAGGTCAATTTGGAGAACTATAACCTCATTTTGGCAAAGGGCTGATTGGTATGAACAGATCCTTCACTTCGTTCAGGATGACATGCCGCGACGCGGGTCCCGTCATTTTGAGCGAAGCGAAGAATCTTCTTCCCGGACTACATAAATAGCTATAAAGGAGTGCATCAAAAATGTCCAAACAGCTTTTCGTCGATCCGAACGAGCGGCGCGCCACCGGCAAGATCCACTTTGAGGATATCCCGGTTTGCACCTACAAAAAGACCGTCAAGGACGAGGTCGGCAACTTCACGAAGGAGCAGCTGGTGAACATCTACCGCGACATGCTGACCCTGCGCGAGTTCGAGACCATGATCAACGAGATCAAGATCAATGGCCAGTACTGCGGCGTGGCCTACAACCATCCCGGCCCGGCCCACCTTTCCATGGGCCAGGAGGCCGCCGCCGTGGGCGAGGCCTTCCACCTGGACGTGAACGACTTCATCTTCGGCTCCCACCGTGCCCACAGCGACATCCTGGCCAAGGGCCTTTCCGCCATCGAAAAGCTGTCTGACGGGGAGCTTCTGGACATCATGAAGAACTTCCTGGACGGCAAGACCTATGAGGTCATCAAGGACGAGCCCCACGAGAGCGTGAAGGATATCGCCATCAACTTCCTGCTCTACGGCGCCATGTCCGAGATATTCGCCCGGGAGACCGGCTTCAACCGCGGCCTGGGCGGCTCCATGCACACCTTCTTCACCCCCTTCGGCATCTATCCCAACAACGCTATCGTCGGCGGCAGCGGCACCATCGCCATGGGCGCGGCGCTGTACAAGCGGGTCAACCGCAAGCCCGGCATCGTCATCGCCAACCTGGGCGACGGCTCCCTGGGCCGCGGCCCCGTCCTCGAGGCCCTGAACATGGCTGGCATGGGCCAGCTGACCCAGCTGTGGGACGACGAAATGAAGGGCGGCCTGCCGGTGATGTTCAACATCGTGAACAACCAGTACGGCATGGGCGGCCAGACCGTGGGCGAGACCATGGGCTACGACATGCCCGCCCGCATGGGCGCCGGCTTCAACCCGAACCAGCTGCTGGCCGAGCGCGTGGACGGCTTCAACCCCTTGGCCGTGATCGAGGCCTACGGCCGCAAGAAGAAGCTGCTGCTGGAGGGCAAGGGCCCCGCGCTGCTGGACGTGGTGACCTACCGCTTCGCGGGCCACAGCCCGTCGGACAGCTCCTCCTACCGCACCAAGGAGGAAATCGAAGCCTGGCAGGCCCAGGACCCGATCATCGAGTACCGCAAGCAGCTGATCGAGGCCGGCGTGTGTACCGAGGCCGAATGCGACGCCATCATTGAGCACGTGAAGGCCACCAACCTGCGCAACTTCAAGCTGGCCATTGATGAGAAGATCTCCCCCCGCATGGACCTGACGGCCAACCCCGACGCCATCGCGGACCTGATGTTCACCAACGGCCATGTGGAGTCCTTCGGCGACGCGGGCCAGAAGTGCGACGTGAGCATGCCCATGGCCGACAACCCGAGGGTGCAGGCCATCGCCAAGAAGGAACGCTGGGGCTTTGACAAGGACGGAAAGCCCGTCAGCAAGAACAAGGTCTACCAGCTGCGCGACGGCCTGTTCGAGGCGATCATTGACCGCTTCTACAAGGACCCGACCCTGGTCACCTACGGCGAGGATGTGCGCGACTGGGGCGGCGCGTTCGCGGTGTACCGCGGCCTGACCGAAGCCCTGCCGTACCATCGCCTGTTCAACACCCCCATCAGCGAGTCCGCCATCGTGGGCAGCGCCGTGGGCTACGCCATGGCCGGCGGCCGCGCGCTGTGCGAGCTGATGTACTGCGACTTCCTGGGCTGCGCCGGCGACGAGGTGTTCAACCAGATGGCGAAGTGGCAGGCCATGTCCGCTGACGTCATCAAGATGCCCGTGACCCTGCGCGTGTCCGTGGGCAGCAAGTACGGCGCCCAGCATTCCCAGGACTGGACCAGCCTGACCGCCCACATCCCGGGCCTGAAGATCGCCTTCCCGGCCACCCCCTACGATGCCAAGGGCCTGATGGCAACCGCACTGGTGGGCACCGATCCCGTGGTGTTCTTCGAGAGCCAGCGCATCTACGACGTGGGCGAGCAGTTCCACGAGGGCGGCGTGCCGGCTGAGTACTACGAGATCCCCTTCGGCAAGGCCGACGTCAAGCGCCCCGGCAAGGACGTCACCATCCTCACCTTCGGCGCGGTGCTGTATCGCGCGCTGAAGGCCGCCGATGAGCTGAAGGACAAGTACGGCCTGGAGGCCGAGGTCATCGACGCGAGGACGCTGGTGCCCTTCGACTATGAGACCGTGATCGAATCCGTGAAGAAGACCGGCCGCCTGGTGATCGTCACCGACGCCTGCGAGCGCGGCTCCTTCGCCTCCGAGGTTGCCCGCCAGGTGACCGAGATGGCCTTCGACGAGCTGGATGCCCCGCCGGTGGTGGTGGCCTCGAAGAACTGGATCACCCCCGCCCACGAGCTGGAGGAGGCCTTCTTCCCGCAACCCAGCTGGATCATCGACGCCATCAACGCCAAGATCCTGCCCATCCCCGGCTACGAGAACGTCACCGACCAGTCCCTGGCCAAGAAGCTTTCCAACGAGAGCAAGGGCGTGTAAGTAGAATTAGAAATGGGGAATGGGGAATGCAACAGCCCCGTTCCCCGCGATATACTGCTGCAGGATGCCATCCCGTGCGCGGGAAGCGCGCGCGATTCCTCAATGCGTCGCCCGCCGGGGTTCGATTCGCATCGTCCTCCCCGGCGGGCGACGTATTGCTGCCTCTGTATATTCATGCATATATATATATATATATATCGTATGTTTAT
>ONJE01000331.1 GCA_900318045.1 uncultured Eubacteriales bacterium | reverse complement strand
CCGGAAATCGCTTGCGATTTCAGGCAAATCTGAGGGGGATGTATTGAAGGGGGACCTGTCCCCCTTCAAGCGGGCGTAAGCCCGCGACAAATCAGAATTCAATCACATACCGCTTATACGCATTCACGCAGGTTGTATCGCCGTATAGGCGCTCGCGCTGGAAGCCGAGGGCGCCGTACTCCTGGTGCACATGGCCGTAAACCAGGTAGCGGGGGTGCCAGCGGTCCATGAGCTTCAGGAAGGTGGCGAAGCCCTGGTGGGGAATGTCCTCCATGTCGCCGATGCCCTTTGCGGGGGCGTGGGCCAGCAGGATGTCAAAACCCCTGTGCCGGTGCAGCTTCCACCACAGCTTTCGGGCGCGGCGGGCCATCTGGCGCTCGGTGTGCATGTAGGGCTCGTTGGGCCGGTAGCGCATGCTGCCCCCCAGGCCCAGCACCCGCACGCCGTTGACCTCGACGATGTCGTCGTCCACGCAGGTGCAGCCCTCGGGGGGCTTCTTGTCATAGCCCTTGTCGTGGTTGCCGTGGACGTAGAGTATCGGCGCGTTGGTAAAGCAGGTCAGGAAGGACAGGTACTCCGCGGGCAGGTCGCCGCAGGAGAGGATCAGGTCGATCCCCTCCAGCAGCCGCCGGTCCAGATAGTCCCAAAGCGCCTTGTCCGCAACGTCGGAAAGCACCATGATCTTCATGCCTGACGCCCCTTTTGTGTGGTCGGGAAAATTCTGATTAGTCGCGCTGCGACAGATCAGAATTGAGTGATTAGTGGTTAGTGGCTAGTGGTTAGTGGTGGACCAAACCCCTTCGGGATTTGTTTGATTCAATGGGAACAGTAGAGGCTCAACGATTCTCAATAATTGGAATAAAAGAAACCCGTGGCCGAAGGCCTATCGAAGCGCTAAAGATTTCCGACGCGAAGCTATCCCTTTAGGGCACCTTCACTAGCCACTAGCCACTAGCCACTAGCCACTAGCCACTAGCCACTAGCCACTAGCCACTAGCCACTAGCCACTGAAAAACTAATTTGTCGCTCCGCGACAAATCAGTTTTTCCTCGCGTCCCCCTGCAGCTCCTCCGCCTTCCAGCTGAACGCGGAGGGCGAGGGCATTTCGATTTCCCGGATGCCCTGGAGCTCCACCAGGGCGCGGGCCTCGTCCTTCAGCTCGTCGATGGCCGGGAAGCCGCCCACCACGTTGTCCACCAGCCAGTCCATGGCGATGATATCCGCGGGGCTGAGCCTGCCGTCCACGGGGCAGCGGATCTCGCCGTCCTGGTCGCGGATGATGCTTTCGAAGGGCCAGAACACGCCGTCGCGGATGTGCTCCTTCACCAGCTCCACCAGCCGCTTCAGGCCGATGTCCATGCGCTGGGTCATCACCAGGTCCACCGCGTCCGAGGACAGGCCCCACCAGTAGTTGACGGCCTTGGGCTTGTCGGTGCCGGTGTTGTTCCAGCTGCCTTTGAGCACGCTGCGGGTCAGGGATTCATAGATGCGGCTCCAGTCCAGCACGGGGATGGCCAGGCTCTCCTTGACTCCATCCCACTGGGTGTACAGCCCGTATTCCACGGCGTGGTGGCTGGGCGCGCCCACGTCCAGGCTGGAGATGACCTGCACCGACCTGTCGCCGAAGGGGTCGTCGGGGTCGAAATCCTTCCGGGTGGACCAAGCCAGGCAGACCTTCACCCGCGGGTTCACCATGCGGGCCCCCAGGGCGAAGGCGTTGATGCTGGCGGCCATGCCGGCGATGGGATAGTCGGCGATGTAGCCCACCTTGTCGTTGCGGGTCAGGGCCCCGGCGATCATGCCGATGAGGAATTTGACCTCGTAGATGCGCAGGTAGTAGCTGCGCACCCGCTGCCAGGAGGCCAGCAGGGAACAGTTGAGTATGCGGGCGTCCGGGTGCTTCACCGACTGCTTCATGCAGGCCGCCAGCATCACCGGCGAGGTGGTGAAGATCAGCTTGTTGCCCTCCTGGATCAGCCGGTCGATCTCGGATTCAAAGTTCGCCGGATCGGGGCAGACGCAGACCGTGGCCTTCACCCGGTCCCCCATTTCGTTTTCCAGGTTCAGGCGGCCCAGGTCGTGCCAGTAGGTCCAGCCGGACTGGTAGGGCTCCCGGTTGTACAGGAAGGCCACCTTCACGCTGGAGGGGCCGAACAGCGTGTTCAGCAGGCTGCCCTGCTTCTGCTCGGTGGGCTTCATGATCAGGGCGACGTTCTCCGGCTCCTTCTCCTTCTCGAACTCGCCCCACAGCGCCTTGACCTCGCCGCGAATCTGGGGCTCGAACTTCCGGGGGGCGTCGGCATAGCCGGTGGCCGCCAGGTAGATCAGGAAGGCGTCCCCGGTGGTGGCGGGCAGCTTGTCCGGGTCGCTGATGGCCTCCCGGGCCTTGTACTCGGTGCGAAAACGCATATAGGCGGCCAGGAAGTCGCTCAACTCCTCGCTGGTCCACTTCTCGCCCGGCGTCTTCCCCACCAGCGCATACAACTTGGCGTAGCTGCCCGGGCGGGAAAACCACAGGTAGTTGATGCCGGTATCGGCATAGAAGGGCAGGAATTCATAATAGAGCTGGTTGACCGGGTCGTCGGTGCGCCCGGGCATGACCCGGGTCACCTCGGCCTCGATATACACCGCGTCCAGGTATTTCATCACGCTGACGCGCTTGTTGCCCTCCACGAGGTAGAATTGATTCAGGTATTCCAGCGCCTTCACCGGCTGGTTCATGCCCTGGTCCACGACGCTCTCGCACAGCGTACCCCATTTGTGGGCAAACTCCGAGCCCGGGTCCAGCACGGGCATGAAGTTGGGGGCGAAGGCGTTGGTGCGGCCCTTCGAGGCCGTGCCGACCACCTTGGTCAGCGGGACCTGTATCAGGCCCAGCGACGCGCGGCTGAGGCTGTTCAGCTGGGGCTCGATCTCCTCCAGCACCGGCAGCGACGGGTTCAGTCGCTTTTGCAGGCTGTTGTGATAGGCCTTCAGGCCCAATTTTCGCGCCTTGGCGTAAGCGTCGACTCCAACCACCATGTTTCTCACACTCCTGTCATTCAGGATTCATCGCGCCATAACGACGCTCGTAAGAGTTTAGAGGGAGAAGGTTAAATGGGCAAGTGCAAGGGGGGAAAATTCTGATATGTCGCGGGCTATCGCCCGCTTGAAGGGGGACAGGTCCCCCTTCAATACATCCCCCTCAGATTTGCCTGAAATCGCAAGCGATTTCCGG
>ONJE01000225.1 GCA_900318045.1 uncultured Eubacteriales bacterium | reverse complement strand
CGGGCGATGACCACGCCTTCAAAGGCCTGCAGACGTTCGCGGGAGCCTTCGACAACCTTCACCTGAACGCGAACGGTATCGCCGACCGCGAACTGGGGGATGTCCTTCTTGAGCTGGGCGCTCTCGATGGAACGGATGATCTCATTCATGGGATGTTCCTCCTTTCCTCACCAGGACGTTCATGACCAGCCTGTGGCAGCGGACCGTCCGAATTCAACCGGATTATTATAGCACGCAGTGTGGAAAGGGGCAAGGAAGAGTGTGTTAAACTTCCGGTTTCAGCGCTGCGCCTATTCTACGGTGACCTTGCAGCTGTACGACTGGCCGCCTTTCAGCGTGGCTGTGACGGTGCATACGCCCTTCTTCAAGGCAATGATGAGGCAAACTGAGCCCTTTGTCAAAATCGTGATGATGCTGGGATCACTGCAGGACCAGGAAACATTGCGAAGGCGGCGATCATTGAGCCACACAGTTGTCAATTTACGCAGCTTCAGCGTGACGGCGTTACTGCTGAGCCCGGCAGCGCTCCCGCCCTGGACCGTAACCCTGCACCTCAAGAATCCGCGGTTGCTGAGTTCGGCAGAAATGTCGCACTGGCCCTCGCCCACGGCGGTGACCTTGCCGCCGTCAACCGTGGCGACGTTGGGGTCGCTGGAGGACCAGGATGTAACACTGCGTTTGCCGAGGTTGCTGACATTCAGCTTGAAGGTTTCATTGATGTTCAGCGTCTTTTCTTTCTCTGACAACACGGGCCCGCCGACGACGGTGACGTCATAACGGAACACCTTCGGCGGCTCATCTTTCCTCCAGCGGTCGACGGCCGTCACGGTGATGAGGCACTTGCCCGCGGTAACAGCGGTGACGATGCCGCTGTTGCCGATCCTGGCGACATTCGGGTCGCTGGAGGTATCTGTGATGATAAGGCTATAATACGTTCTTA
This sequence comes from uncultured Eubacteriales bacterium, assembly GCA_900318045.1. GTDB lineage: Bacteria > Bacillota > Clostridia > Christensenellales > Aristaeellaceae > UBA2862. The sequence goes on along the minus strand of ONJE01000225.1, from coordinate 8,686 downwards.
CGTGATTATGGATCTTCTTTTGCTGACCGACTTCCAGCGTAAAGGAATCGTAGATTACCGAGGAGGTCTCATCATCGGCATTGCTGACGACAGCGGCGGCTTCCGGTTCCTCTTCGACCAGGGTAAGGTCATCGGACAGCTCGACCGCCTCCGGGGAGATGTCCAGGTCGAGGCCGTCAGCGTCCAGGTCGAAAACTTCAATGTCCTGCGGCGCGTCGAGCTCCACTTCAACTTCCGCAAAGGCGCTCATCGCGCTACAGAGCAACAGCACGGCCATCAGCATGGCCAGTATACGGTTGGAATTCTTCATACGCGATCCTCCAATCAATTGTGTATGAAACCATTATAGTGCACAGTTTGCAGAAATACAAGTAAGGAAATAGAGTTTTTTACGGGTGCAGTCTATTGGTGTCACAATAATAGGGTCCCCTGGCCGGGCTTCCCGTCTGCATCCATGTATGCGCCAATGCCTCGTCCGCGAGTATGGCGCAACCGAAGCGGGCGAGGGCCTCGGGGGCGATGCCTTCGGGCAGGCGGTACAGCAGCCCGTTCTCCGGCAGGCAGAGCAGGCAGCACTGTATGCCGCGGCCCTGCCACCGCTCCCATGCCGCGTCGCCTTCGACAAAATCGGGAATGAACCCCATGGAAAACGCCTGCCACAAAAAGCCCCGGTGCCGCCGGCCGGAGAAGCACTGCTTCTTCGCGGCCTTGCGGCTCGCCTCGGGCACGAAGGCGGCAAACCACGCTCTGGGCCAGCGGTCGGCCACCATCAGCGGCAGGCGCTCACAGGCGACGCCGCGCTCATCCAGCAGCGCTTCGACCTCGCCGGCCCGCATGAGCCGAGAGAGCATCGCCCGGTCATGGTCGTCCAGCGGCGCGGCGTCCAGCAATTCGGGCCGCCTTTGCAGCGTCAACGCGAGGGACTGCTCCCGCCGCCAGGCGGTGATGTCGGCGTGGTTGCCGCCCAACAGTACCCCGGGCACCTTCTGCCCGCGGAAGTCGGCGGGGCGGGTGTACTGGGGGTACTCCAGCAGGCCGGTGGTGAAGCTCTCATCTTCGCTGGATTCGTCGCTGCCCAGCACCCCGGGTACCAGGCGCGCCACCGCGTCGATGACCACCAGCGCCCCCAGCTCGCCGCCGGTGAGTACGTAGTCGCCGATGGACAGCTCCTCGTCTATTACCGCGTCCAGGGCCCGCTGGTCCACGCCCTCGTAGTGGCCGCACAGCAGCGCCAGTTCCTCTTCCTTCGCCAATTCCTCGACGATATGCTGGTCCAGCGTTCGCCCACGGGGGGACAGGTAGATGCGCCGGCCGGCATAAGGGTCGGGCAGGTTGGCTGCGAAGGCGTCCACGATGGGCTGGGCGGCCATCACCATGCCCGCGCCGCCGCCGAAGGGGTAGTCGTCGGTGTTGCGATGCTTCTCCTTCGAGTAGTCGCGGATGTCGATCAGCTCAACCTCGATCAGCCCCGCCGCGATGGCCCGCCCCAGTATGGACTGGGCCAGCATGGGTCGCAGCATGTCGGGAAACAGCGTAAAGACCTTAATCCTCATCGAACACCGCCACCTCGTTGAGCCGCGCGCCGTTCAGCCGCATCTCGCCCGCAGCCAGGTCGACTGCAAGCACGACGCTCTTGAGCGCCGGCACCAACACCTCGCCCAGGGGCCCCCTGAACACATACACGTCGTTGCCCCCGGGCTGCATCACGTCGGTCAGCTTGCCCAGGTCGCGCCCGTCGTCCACCACGCCCCGCAGGCCGTACAGGTCAGTGAGGAAGTTGCTGTCATCGTCCAGCGTCACGGCGTGGGCCCGGTCGATGTATAAGAGCGTGCCCCGCAGCTTCTCGGCCATGTCCCGGTCGGTGACGCCCTCGACGTTCATGAACACCGCGTCCGTCCCCAGGCGGTTCACGGTGATCTTTATGGGCGCGTAGCCCCCGTCCTTTTCGATGTATACGGTCTCAAGCCCCTCGAAGCGCTCCGGGTCACAGGTACAGGGGCGCACCTTGACCTCGCCCCGCACCCCCTGGGGCTTGGTGATTTCGCCGATCATCAGGTATTGTGAAAGCATGGGATGATCCTCCAATAAACCATATTGGGTATATTATAGCCTGATTGGGATGGAAATGCAAACAACTTCTTGCCGATTTTGATTGTTGAAAGCACGATTATATGCTATGATACTTGGGGAACAGGATGATTTTGCGAACAGTACAGCGGAGGTATCCATGCAAAACCGATATGTGGGTGATATTGGCGACTTTGGGAAGCTCGGTCTGCTGCGCGCATTGAGCAGCAAAGGTCTTTCAATCGGGGTGAACTGGTATCTTACAACCGACGAAAGCCACAATGGCGATGGGCGTCATGTGGATTATCTGGCCAAGGCTGAATATCGCGTTTGTGACGCGGCTCTCTGCGATACCCTGAAATACATCATAACATCCAATCAAAGGGAAACAGCGGCAATTGAGCGTTCGGGCATCCTTTCAGCAACTTATTATTCAGTTCCCATAGCTTGCGCATGCAGGAGCAAAGCAGATAGGCTGGAACGGAGAAAGTGCTGGCATATCAACGCCCTGAAGGCGCTTAGAGGCATAGATCTGGTATATCTCGATCCCGACAACGGACTGATGGTTCCCTCTGGGCAGGGAACGGCCCGGATGGGCAAATATGTGGAGGCACGGGAGATCGCGGATTACTACAGGCAAGGCTCAAGCGTCATCTACTATCAGCACAAAGCCCGAAAACAGGATGTCGAATATGCCATGCAGTTTCACGACTTGCTTACGGCCATCGATATCCCCCAGGCGAGAGGACTTGGCCTGAAATTCATATCTACATCGCAGAGGTTTTACTTTTTTGTGATACAACCAAGGCATGAGTCAATTATCCGGGATTGCGTTGCGCAGATGTTGACAACAGAATGGAGCAAACACTTCTGCCTCGTTGAGCCAAATGAAGCAGGAGACACTATTCCCCAAAGGAGAGAGAGATCCATGAACGAAACCAAGAAGGCGGTCATCAGCGTGCTGGGCACGGACAAGAAGGGCATCATCGCCCAGGTGAGCCGCATACTCTATGAAAACGACGCCAACATACTGGACATCACCCAGACCATCGTTTCGGGACTATTCAGCATGATCCTGATCGCGGATGTGTCGTCCGAGGGCTGTTCCTTCGACACGCTCAAGACCGAGCTGGACGCGCTGAGCGGCCGCATCGGCGTGCAGATCCGCACCCAGCGCAGCGAGATCTTTGAAGCGATGCACCAGATCTGAGGAGGCGCGAACCATGCATATGATCAATACCTCCGAGATCCTGGAAACCCTGAACATGATCGACCACCAGAAGCATATCCCTTCTCTCCTGCGCCACGGACGACGAGGAGAAATTGTGCGCCGACATCTACGACCTCATCACCCGCCGGGCAGAGCATTTGGTTGAGGTGGGCCGGGCTATCGAGCGTGACTATGGCGTGCCCATCGTCAACAAGCGCATCTCCGTCACCCCTGCGGCGCTGGTCACCGGGGCGATCAAACACCCGGTGAAGGTGGCCCGGGCGATGGACCGGGCGGCCAAGACCGCGGGCGTGGATTTCATCGGCGGCTACTCGGCGCTGGTGCAGAAGGGCATCACGGAGGCTGACCGGCGGCTGATCGAATCCATACCCGAGGCGTTGGCCACTACCGACCTCGTGTGCTCCAGCGTGAACGTGGGCTCGACCCGCTCGGGCATCAACATGGATGCTGTGCGCCTGATGGGCGAGACGGTGAAGGCCACCGCCAGGGCCACTGCCGACAACGGCGGGCTGGGATGCGCGAAGCTGGTGGTGTTCTGCAACGCCGTGGAGGACAACCCCTTCATGGCCGGCGCGTTTCACGGCCCCGGCGAGGGCGATTGCGCCGTCAGCGTGGGCGTCAGCGGTCCCGGCGTTGTGAAGGTGGCCCTGGAGGGCATGAAGGACGCGCCCTTTGACGAGGTGGCTGAGACCATCAAGCGCACCGCCTTCCACATCACACGGGTGGGCCAGCTGGTGGCCCGGGAGGCCAGCCGCCGCCTGGGCGTGCCCTTCGGCATCGTCGATCTGTCCCTGGCCCCGACCCCGGCGGTGGGCGACTCGGTTGCAGCCATATTGGAGGAGATGGGCATCGAGACCTGCGGGGCCCACGGCACCACCGCCGCGTTGGCATTGCTCAACGACGCGGTCAAGAAGGGCGGCGTGATGGCCTCGTCCCACGTGGGCGGGCTGTCCGGCGCGTTCATCCCCGTTTCCGAGGACATCGGTATGATCCACGCAGCCGAGAAGGGCGCGCTGTCGCTGGAAAAGCTGGAGGCGATGACCTGCGTGTGCTCGGTGGGCCTGGACATGATCGCCATTCCCGGCGACACCCCCGCCGAGACCATCGCCGCCATCATCGCCGACGAGGCCGCCATTGGCATGGTCAACAACAAGACCACCGCCGTGCGCGTGATCCCCGCCCCCGGCAAGCGGGTAGGGGACAGCGTGGAGTTCGGCGGCCTGCTCGGCCATGCCCCGGTCATCCCCGTGCGCGCGCTGGATGCCGGCCCATTCATTCGCAGGGGCGGCAGGATCCCCGCGCCGCTGCACAGCCTGCGGAATTGAAGTCAGGGGACAGGCGAAAGAATCATTAAGGAAATACCGCATAATTATGGTGGCCAACTGGCGGAAAAGGCACCGCCAGATGTGCCACCGTATTGTGCGGTATTTCCTTAAAGCAGCATTGCAGGCGCCGCCGTTACGTTTGTTGTGTGCGGCCAGATTTCAGAATCCCAGATTCCCGTTGACCAGAATCACATGAATCCGGTCCTTGTGCCTGGAAAAGCGGGTTATGAGGAACTGACAGCAGATGGTGTCCGGTGACTTGCAGTCCATACAGGCGCCGGTCTTTGCACAGGGGGTGTTCAGGCCGAAGCGCTGGGCGTTGATGGGGGCGGCGACGTTGCGGGCCCGCTTCATGGCGCTGTCCTGGTCGGGACAGACCTTGTTCATGCCCACGATGAAGACGACTTTCCGGGGCCCCTGGGCGATGGCGGAGACGCGGTTGGAATTGCCGTCGATGTTGACCATGATGCCGTCCTCGGTGATGGCGTTGGCGCTGGCAAGGAACACGTCGGCGTCGTAGGCCGCCAGCATGGCCGCCCGCTTGTCCTCACAGGCATCCCGGTCGATGAAGTTGTAGTTGCCGTCCTTCAGGGCCTGCACCAGTCCGATCTCGTGGGCGCTCATGGCGCCGCCCATGGTCACCGAGCTGCCCTCGGGGATCAGTGCCAGCGCCAGTGCCAGCGCCTCCTTCTTGCTCCCGGCATAGTAGCCTGTCATGTTCCGCGATTCCAACCCCTTGATGACCTTCTGAGCCAACAGCGCGTTGCGCCTGGTGATGTTTTCATTCTGCATGGTATGCCTCCTGTCTTGGTGTCCTCAGTGTGACGGTCGGTACGCGAGAACTACTGATTTGTCGCGGAGCGACAAATCAGTAGTTACCCTTTTATCCAAAATTATAACACAACCCGGCGGGGATGTAAAACGGTATTTCAATTGTTGCTTGTCCCTTTTCCATTTTTCTGCTATCATACTCACAACAGGAGGCAACGCAAATGAACAACGACTATATCAGCATACTGTCAAAGGAACTGTCCCTGCGCCCCGGGCAGGTGCAGGCGGCGGTGGAGCTGCTGGACGCGGGGAACACCATCCCCTTCATCGCCCGCTATCGCAAGGAGGCCACGGGTTCGCTGGACGACCAGGTGCTTCGCACGCTGTCCGAACGGCTGGAATACCTGCGGGGGCTGGACAAGCGGCGGGAGGAGATCACGAAGGCCCTGACGGAGCAGGGCGTACTGACCGAGGCGCTGTCGGCGCAGATTCAGAAGGCGGCAACGCTGGCGGAGTTGGAGGACATCTACCGCCCCTTCCGGCCCAAGCGCCGAACCCGGGCTACCGTGGCGAAGGAGCGGGGCCTGGAGCCGCTGGCGAGCTGGTTGCTGGTGCAGCCGACTCAGGGCGACCCGCTGAAAAAGGCGGCGGACTTCATAGACCCCGGGAAGGAGGTGCCCGATGCCGAGGCCGCGCTGGCCGGAGCCCGGGACATCATTGCCGAGATGGTCAGCGACGACGCGCCCCTGCGCAAGCAGCTTCGCGGGCTGCTGACCCGGGAGAGCGCCGTCACCACAAAGGCGGCCAAGGACGAGGACAGCGTCTATAGCAACTACTACGACTACCGGGAGCCCCTGCGCAGCATGGCGCCCCATCGCATACTGGCCGTCAACCGGGGCGAGCGGGAGGGGTTTTTGAAGGTGACGCTGGAGGCCCCGGAGGAGCGGGCCATGCAGACGGTGCGCGACGCCTTTGTCCGGGGGCGCTCGGCGGCTTCCCAACAGGTGGCCATGGCCTGCGACGACGCTTGGGATCGGCTGCTGTTTCCGTCGCTGGAGCGGGAGCTGCGCTCGGCACTGACCGACGCCGCCAACGAGTCCGCCATCAAGGTGTTCTCCGACAACCTGCACCAGCTGCTGATGCAGCCACCCATCAAGGGCAAGGTGACCCTGGGCGTAGACCCGGGATTTCGCACCGGCTGCAAGCTGGCCGTGGTGGATGAGAACGGCAAGGTGCTGGACACCGGCGTGGGGCACTTCACCCTGCCCGGGAACGACGCCGGGAAGGCCGCGGCGGCTCGGCTGATCAAGGGCTTTGTGAAAAAGTACGGTGTGACGGCCATCGCCATCGGCAACGGTACCGCCAGCCGGGAGAGCGAGCAGTTTATCGTGTCGCTGCTGCCGGAGCTGTCCGGGGTGGCCTATATCATCGTCAGCGAGGCCGGGGCTTCGGTGTACTCCGCAAGTCCCCTGGCCGCCGAGGAATTTCCGGATTTCGACGTCACACAACGTTCCGCCGTGTCCATCGCCCGCAGGATGCAGGACCCGCTGGCCGAGCTGGTGAAGATCGACCCGAAGGCCATCGGCGTGGGCCAGTACCAGCACGATTTGAAGCAAAACGCCCTGACGGCGGCGTTGGACGGCGTGGTGGAGCAGTGTGTGAACCAGGTGGGCGTGGAGGTCTCCACAGCCTCGGCGGCGCTGCTTTCCCACGTGGCGGGCATCGGCCCCGCGCTGGCTAAGAACATCGTGGCCTACCGGGAGGAGAACGGCATACCAAGCCGAGCGGCGCTCAAGAAGGTTCCGAAGCTGGGGCCCCGGGCCTTTGAGCAGTGCGCGGGCTTCCTGCGGGTTCGGGACAGCAAAAACCCGCTGGATGCCACCGCTGTGCACCCGGAGAGCTACGACGCGGCGAAGGCCATTCTCGCCGCCCTGGGCTGTGACGCGCGGGCGGTGCGTGGCGGCATTCCCGACATCGCCCAGCGGGCAAAGCTGTACGGCGAAGCGCGGCTGGCCGCGGAGGCGGGCGTGGGCCTGCCCACCCTGCGGGACATCCTCGCCGAGTTGCAAAAGCCCGGGCGGGATCCCCGGGACGACCTGCCCAAGCCGGTGCTGCGCACCGACGTATTGGACATGAAGGACCTGAAGCCGGGGATGGAGCTGACCGGCACTGTGCGCAACGTGATCGACTTCGGCGCGTTCGTGGACATTGGCGTGCATCAGGATGGCCTGGTTCACATCTCCCGCATGGCCGACCGATTCATAAAGCACCCCTCCGAGGTCGTGAAGGTGGGGGACGTGGTGAAGGTCTGGGTGGTCGGCGTGGATGAAAAGAAAAAGCGCATCGCCCTGAGCATGGTGAAGGAAAAAACATGAGTGACGAAACCGTCACTCATTGATTATCAGATCCTCGAACGCCTTGCGGTGTACCCAGACGGAGACGCTGTGGCCGTCGGTGAAGAATTCGCCCTTGCCGTTTTCATCGACGGTGACGGGCTCGGTGCACTTGCCCAGCACGTCGTAAAACAGCTCACCGGCGCAGGCCGTGCCCATGTCCATTTCGATACTGCCGCCCTCGCTGTCACTCATCCCTGCGGGACCAGCCCACGACGTGCTCGTCGTTGAAGTAGTCCGTCTGCTCGCCGTAAGCATACCAGCGGCGGGCCTTGATCAGCTTGCCCAGGTTGGGCACCATCGGCCGCCCCTGGGGCGGGTTGCCGTAGTAATCGGAGTAGAACACGCAGGGCACGCCCTCCTTGCGCAGCAGGATCAGCGAATAGGCCAGAGGCTTGAACCAGTCCTCGACAAAGGATTGCAGGCTCTGGCCGTGCTGGGTGTCGTGGTTGTCCACGAAGGTGACGGCGAAATAGGGTTGCGCCTGCACCAGCGTGTGGTCGAGGATGTGCTTCAGCGTGCAGCGGCCCTGGGAAGCGTCGAAAAAGTTGTAGTGCAGTGCCACGTCGAACAGGGCCATGCGCCTGTCCACCCTGTCCAGGTAGTTGGTGAGGCGCTCCAGCTCGCCGCTCCAGTATTCGCCCACGGCGGGGACGGCCATGCCGGTGGCCTTGCGGATGTAGCGAAGCAGCTTGCCGTAGAAGGCGAAGCTGATGTGCTTCACCGCGTCCAGCCGAAGGCCGTCGATGTGGGCCTCGCGGATGTACCACTCCAGCCACTTCTTGGTCTCGCGGATCACTGCGGGGCTGTCCATGTCCACGTTCATGCCCATCAGGTAATCGAAGTTGCCCAGCTCCGGGTCCACGTCCCTGTGCCAGCGCTTGCCGAGGAAGCGGTAG
>ONJE01000224.1 GCA_900318045.1 uncultured Eubacteriales bacterium | reverse complement strand
CAAGTTTTCAGGGATTCCGCGTCTCATTTTATCGCGGAAACGTTTCTTTTGTCCTGGTTGTATCGTTTCGCGCGCGGCTTTTCCTGTTCCCTGTTCTTCAGGCCTGCCGGCCCCATCTCGCTAAAAACGCTCCACTGGAGCGTTTTTCGGGCGCTCGATGTCCCTGTTCCCTTTTTACTTCCCTTTGCGTATCCGTAAACACCCCGCCATATCCGAATTTACAGCTTCTGCAAATAGCTGGTCACGAACCCCTCCAGCTTGCCGTCCATGACCGCGTTGACATCGCCCATCTCATACCCGGTGCGATGGTCCTTGACCATGGTGTAGGGCTGGAAGACGTAGGAGCGGATCTGGCTGCCCCATTCGATCTTCTTCAGTTCGCCCTTGATCTCGCCCATCTGCTCCTGGCGCTGCTGCTCCTTGAGCTCGGCCAGCCGCGCCCGCAGCCATATGAAGCACATCTCCTTGTTCTGGACCTGGCTTCTTTCGTTCTGGCACTGCACCACGATGCCGGTGGGCAGGTGGGTGATGCGCACGGCGGAGTCGGTTCTGTTGACGTGCTGGCCGCCGGCGCCGGAGGCGCGGTAGGTGTCGATGCGCAAATCCTCGGGCCGGATCTCGATCTCGCCGTCGTCCTCGATGATGGGCGAAACGTCCAGCGACGCAAACGACGTGTGCCGCCGGGCGTTGGCGTCGAAGGGCGATATGCGCACCAGCCGGTGCACGCCGCGCTCGGATTTCAGGTAGCCATAGGCGTAGTCGCCGGACACCTCGAAGGTGACGGACTTGATGCCCGCCTCGTCCCCCTCCAGCAGGTCGAGCAGCTTCACAGTGAAGCCCATCCGCTCGGCGAAGCGGGTATACATGCGGTAGAGCATCTGGGTCCAGTCCTGGGCCTCGGTGCCGCCCGCCCCGGCGTGCAGCGACAGTATGCAGTTGCAGCCGTCGTATTCGCCGGTCAGCAGGGTCTGGAGCCGCAGGGCCTCCAGGTCCTCCTTCAGGCTGTCGAACTCGGCGCGGATCTCGTCGACCATGCCCTCGTCGTCGGCCTCCTCGGCCAGCTCCATCAGCACCTCGATGTCGTCCGCCCGGGTGTTCAGGCTCTCGTAGTGCTTGATGCGGCTCTCCACGCTGCTGGCCTTCGCAGATACCTTCTGCGCCCGCTCCGTGTCGTCCCAGAACCCCGGCGAGCCCATGTCCTCGTTGTACTCCACCAGCTGCTCGCGCAGGTGGTCGATCTGCAGGGATTCCCCCGCCTCCGCAAGCATTTTGCGCACAGCATTGAGGTCCTGCTTGAAAACGTCCATTTCTATCATATTATATCACATCCCGGTGTTTAATCGGTTTATCTATTCGGTCAGGTAACTTCTGATTTGTCGGGCTGACACTCAGGGATTAGGGTATAGGGATTAGGGAATAGGGATTAGGGATTAGAAATAGCGGCTGTCGCATCCCATAAGCCTTCCCCTTCGGGGCAATGTCATCAACTTAGCGACAACGTACCCCAAAGCCTTCCCCCTTGGGGAAGGTGGGCCGACCGAAGGTCGGGTCGGATGAGGTCTTCAAACGCTGTGATACGCGCCTATGCTGAAAGAAGCATTGCGACAGCATCAAGGACCTCATCCGTCTTTCCCGGAACAATGCAAGCATTTTCCGGGAAATCCACCTTCCCCACCGGGGGAAGGCCATAGGGAACGGCGCTTTTCTAATCCCTAATCCCTAATCCCTATTCCCTTCTATTCCCCTCTCCCGCAGCACTTCTTGTACTTCTTGCCGCTGCCGCAGGGGCAGGGGTCGTTGGGGCCGACCTTCTTGTCGGTCTTCCTGACGGGGGCCTTCTTTGCCTCCTCGCCGTGGCTGGCGGAGGTGGGCTGGGCCACCTGCCTGCGCTCCACGGGCCTGGCCAGCACGGTGAAGTACAGCCTTCTGAGGGTGTCCTCCTGGATCAGGTGGACCATCTCCTCGAACATGTCGTAGCCCTCGCGCTTGTACTCGATGATCGGGTTCTTCTGGCCGTAGGCCCTCAGCCCGATGCCGTCGCGCAGCTCGTCCATGGCGTCGATGTGGTCCATCCAGCGCCGGTCCACCGCGCCCAGCAGGGCCACGCGCTCGAACTCGCGCATGTCCAGGTTGGCGTCGGTCCACATCTTCTCCCGCTGCTGGTAAATGCGGTCGCTCCGCTCTTCAATGGCCTTCACCAGGTTGGCCTTGGTCTTGTCGCCCAGCTGGTCGTAGACGGCCTGGACGCCGCCCTTGTCAAGGCACAGCTTGGAGAGGTACTCGTCCAGGCCGGCGATGTCCCAGTTGTCCCGGTCGCCCTCGTCGGCGACGTGGCGGTCCACGGCCTCGGTGATCAGCGTGTGGCGCATCTCCATGATCTTGTCATGCATGTTGCCGCCCTCCAGCACGTCGCGCCGCTGGCCGTAGATGATCTCGCGCTGCTGGTTCATCACGTCGTCGTATTGCAGCACGTGCAGGCGGATGTCGTAGTTGCGGCTCTCCACCCGCTTCTGGGCGTTCTCGATCTGCTTGGAGACCAGGCCGAACTCGATGGCCTCCTCCCCCTCGCCGCCGGACAGCCTCTCCAGCATCGGGCGGAAGCGGTCGCTGCCGAACAGGCGCAGCAGGTCGTCCTCAAAGCTGATGAAAAACTGGCTGGAGCCGGGGTCGCCCTGGCGGCCGGCGCGGCCGCGCAGCTGGTTGTCGATGCGGCGGCTCTCGTGGCGCTCGGTGCCGATGATGTGCAGGCCGCCCAGCTTGACCACCTCGTCGTGGCCGGCCTTCGTCTCCACCTCGTACTTGGCCAGCAGGTCCCGGAACACCTTCCGGGCGTCCAGCACCTCCTGGGGCACATGCTCGTTGAAGCCGATGGCCTCCTCGATCAGCTCGTCGTCGTACTCCAGCTGGCGCATGGCCTTTCGGGCCATGAACTCGGCGTTGCCGCCCAGCAGTATGTCGGTGCCGCGGCCGGCCATGTTGGTGGCGATGGTCACCGCGCCCACCTTGCCGGCCTGGGCCACGATCTCGGCCTCTTTTTCATGGAACTTGGCGTTCAGCACCACGTGCTCCACGCCCCGGCGGGCCAGCATCCCGCTGAGCAGCTCGCTCTTTTCGACGGACACCGTGCCCACCAGCACCGGCTGGCCGGTGGCGTGACGCCTGACGATCTCCTCGATGATGGCGGCGTACTTGGCCTTCATCGTCACGAACACGGCGTCGTTCATGTCGTTGCGGATCATGGGCCGGTTGGTGGGTATGGTGACGACATCCAGCTTGTAGATGCCGTTGAACTCCTCCTCCTCGGTCTTGGCCGTGCCGGTCATGCCGGAGAGCTTCTTATACATGCGGAAGTAGTTCTGGAAGGTGATGGTGGCCAGGGTCTTGCTCTCCCGCTCCACCTTCACGCCCTCCTTGGCCTCGATGGCCTGGTGCAGGCCGTCGGAGTAGCGGCGGCCCACCATCAGGCGGCCGGTGAACTCGTCCACGATGATGACCTGGCCGTCCTTGACCACGTAGTCCACGTCCCGCTTCATCATCTTGTGGGCGCGCAGGGCCCCCAGGATGTGGTGGTACAGCTCCTGGTTCTCCGGGTCGGTCAGGTTGCTCACGCCGAAGAAGCGCTCGGCCTTGCGCACGCCCCGCTCGGTCAGCGACAGGGTCTTGTCCTTCTCGTCCCGCAGGAAGTCGCCCTCCACGGCCAGGCCGCCCTCCCGGTCCTCCTTGTCCTCCTTGGCCTCGGTAAGGCCGGTGAGTATGAACTGGTTGGCCCGGTTGTACAGCTCGGTGGACTTGTCGCCCTGGCCGGAGATGATCAGCGGCGTGCGGGCCTCGTCGATGAGTATGGAGTCCACCTCGTCCACGATGGCGAAGTTCAGCTCCCGCTGGACCATGCGCTCCTTGTAGGTGACCATGTTGTCCCGCAGGTAGTCGAAGCCGAATTCATTGTTGGTGCCATAGGTGATGTCCGCGGCGTAGGCGACCTGCCGCTCGGCGGCGTCCAGGTCGTGGACGATCAGGCCCACCGTCAGCCCCAGGAAGCGGTAGATCTTGCCCATCCACTCGCTCTGGAACTTGGCCAGGTAGTCGTTGACGGTGACCACGTGGACGCCCTTGCCGGGCAGGGCGTTGAGCACCGCCGGGAAGGTGGCCGTCAGGGTCTTGCCCTCGCCGGTGCGCATCTCCGCGATGCGGCCCTGGTGCAGCACGATCGCGCCGATCAGCTGCACGTCAAACGCCCGCTGGTTCAGCACGCGCACGCCCGCCTCGCGCACCAGCGCGTAGGTCTCGGGCAGCAGCGCGTCCAAATCCTCGCCCTGCTGGGCCCGCTTGCGCAGCGCGGCGATCTTTTCGCGCATCCCGTCGTCGGACAGCTGCTTCGTCTGCCCCTCCAGGGCGTTGATCTGGTCCACCGTCTTTTGCAGCTTCTTGACCTGCGCGTCGTTGGAAGTCTTCAATAAATTCTTCAGAAAATCAAACATCGGTCGTCCTCCGGATTCCTGTATCTGTGAATGCGGCAAGCCAACGCCCGCCGCCGGGTTGCCATAATACGGCATATTACAGCCTATCCTGCATTATACCACAGGATTGTGAGGTTTGACAACATTTTATATTAAGGAAACGCCGCATGATGTGGCGCGGTAATTAGTGGTTAGCCGCCAGATACTCAGCTTCTGATATGTCGGGCTGAGGTTCAGGGATTAGGGATTAGGGATTAGGGATTAGAAATAGCAGACCCCTGTCGATGGGGCCGGTTGGCCCGCGGTAGGTGGCTTTCCCGGAAAATGCTTGCATTGTTCCGGGAAAGCCGGAAGAGGTCGTTCTCCTGGGAGAAAGT
>ONJE01000076.1 GCA_900318045.1 uncultured Eubacteriales bacterium | reverse complement strand
TGGCACTGGAGCAGGGCCGGGATGTATTTGCAGTGCCAGGGAGCATCTATTCCCCCACCAGTGAAGCGCCCAACCGCATGATCCTGGACGGCGCGATCCCCGTCCTCTCTGCCTGGGACATCCTGGAGCACTACCGCTGGGGGCAGCGTCCCGCTCAGGGCGCGACAGGCCGCCCGGCCCCGAAGCCGGAGCTGACCCCTCAGGAGGACGCCCTGGTCGCGCCCCTGCGCAACGAGGCGCTGTCCTTCGAGGAGCTGGCCCAAATCACCGGCCTTTCCGCGGCAAAACTAAATTCCCACTTGACAATGCTGGAACTTAGGGGAATAATAGAAAAGGCGCCCGGCGGACTCTACCGGGCTTACACTCAAATCGGATGAAGGGACCGGATCCCGGGGAAGGCTTGACGATCGCCGTCAATCTCCTAATCCCTAATCCCTGATCCCTAATCCCTCATTTCGGAGGAAACTATGGCAAACAAGCTCGTCATCGTCGAATCACCGGCCAAGGCAAAGACGATCGGTAAGTTCCTGGGGCGTGGCTACAGGGTCGAGGCCTCCCAGGGCCATGTTCGCGACCTGCCCAAGAGCCAGATCGGCGTAGATGTGGACAATAACTTTGAACCCAAGTACATCACCATTCGCGGACGTGGCGAAATCCTGAGCAAGATCCGCAAGGAAGCCAAAGCCGCCAGTAAAATCTATCTCGCGACTGACCCGGACCGCGAAGGCGAGGCCATCTCCTGGCACCTGGCCAACGTGCTGGGCATCGACGAGGATTCTCCCTGCCGCATCGAATTCCACGAGGTCACCAGCAAGGCCGTAAAAGCCGCGGTGAAGAACCCCCGGAAGATCGACATGGACCTGGTCAACGCCCAGCAGGCCCGGCGCGTGCTGGACCGGCTGGTAGGCTACAAGATCAGCCCGATCCTGTGGCAGAAGATCAAGAAGGGTTTGAGCGCCGGCCGCGTGCAGTCGGTGGCCACCAAGATCATATGCGACCGCGAGGCCGAGATCGAGGCCTTCATCCCCGAGGAATACTGGACGCTGGAGACCACCTTCGCCATCGGCGACGCAAGGGTCACCGCCCGCTACACCGGCGAGGGCAACGAAAAGGTGGAGCTGAAGACCCGCGCCGACGCCGACGCCGTGATCGAGCGCTGCAAGGGCGCGTCCTTCAGCGTGTCCGCCATCAGGAAGGGCGAGCGCCGCAGGTTGCCCGCGCCCCCCTTCACCACGTCGAATTTGCAGCAGGAGGCCTCCCGCAAGCTGGGCTTCTCCACCCAGAAGACCATGCAGATTGCCCAACAGCTCTATGAGGGCGTTGAGCTGGCCGGCGAGGGCTCCCAGGGCCTGGTGACCTACATCCGCACCGACTCCACCCGCATCGCCGACGAGGCCGTGGAGGCCGTGCGCGAGCTGATCGGCAACGTCTGGGGACCGGACTACCTGCCCGAGAAGCCCAACGTGTACAAAACCCGCAAGAGCGCCCAGGACGCCCATGAGGCCATCCGCCCCACGGTGGTAGACCGCCGCCCCGAGAGCATCAAGGCCTCACTGTCCCGGGACCAGTTCCGGCTGTACAAGCTGATCTACGACCGCTTCGTGTCCAGCCAGATGACCCCTGCGCTGTACGATACGCTTGCTGTGGACATCGACGCCAGCACCGGCGCCCGATTCCACTTCAACGGCCAGAAGCAGCGCTTCGCGGGCTTCACCGTGGTGTATGTCGAGAGCGTGGACGATCCCCAGGAGGAGGCCGTGAACGGCAACCTGCCCGAGATCACCGAAGGCATGGCCGCCGCCGCCGGGGAGATGAACGCAGAGCAACACTTCACCCAGCCGCCGCCAAGGTATACCGAGGCCAGCCTGGTGCGCACGCTGGAGGAGAAGGGCATCGGCCGTCCCTCCACCTACAGTCCCACCATATCCACCATCACCGGCCGAAGGGGCTACATCGCCAAGGAAAACAAGCGCCTGATTCCGACCGAGCTGGGCAAGATCGTCAACGACCTGATGTGCAACAACTTCCCGGACATCGTTGACGTCACCTTCACCGCCAACATGGAGGACCAGCTGGACGACGTGGAGGCGGGCAAGACCAATTGGCGCGGCGTCGTGGCCGACTTCTACGGTCCCTTCGAGAAGGACCTGGAGAAGGCCGAGGAGAGCATTGAGAAGATCTCCATCGAGGACCAGGTGTCCGACATACCCTGCGAAAACTGCGGCGCGATGATGGTTTACAAGATGAGCCGCTATGGCCGCTTCCTGGCCTGCCCCAACTTCCCCGCCTGCCGTCACACGCTGGCCCTGCCCAACAACATCGGCGTGCCCTGCCCCAAGTGCGGCGGCGAGCTGTTGGAGCGCATCAGCCGCAAGGGCCGCAAATTCTACGGCTGCGAGAAGTACCCCGAATGCGACTTCGTGTCCTGGGACCGGCCCGTAAAGGACAAGTGTCCCGTCTGCGGCAGCTACATGGTACTCAAGCGCGGCGGGAAGGACACCCTGTACCACGTCTGCGCCAACGAGACCTGCCGGCACAAGGTGCAGGTCGAGAACACGAATTCGGAGGATGGAGATGCCTGATACCGTCACCATCGTCGGCGCTGGGCTGGCGGGCAGCGAAGCCGCCTGGCAGCTGGCCAGGCGGGGCATCCCGGTCCGGCTGGTCGAGATGAAGCCCGTGAAATTCAGCCCTGCCCACAAGTCCCCCGGCTTTGCCGAGCTGGTCTGCTCGAATTCACTGAAGGCTGAGCACCTGTCCAACGCCTCGGGCCTTTTGAAGGCCGAGCTTCGGGCAATGGACAGCCTGATCCTGCGCTGCGCGGAGGAAAGCCGTGTGCCCGCCGGAGGGGCGCTGGCCGTGGACCGGAACGATTTCTCCGGGAGGGTTACCGCAGCGCTGGAGCAACACCCGCTGGTGACCGTGGAGCGGGGCGTGGCGTCGGAGATACCCGCCGTCCCCGCCATCGTCGCCACCGGGCCGCTGACCGATCCGGCGCTGACCGACGCCATAGCGGCACGCACCGGCGTGGGCGCGCTGAACTTCTTTGACGCTGCCGCGCCCATCGTCACCGCTGAGTCGCTGGACATGAGCAAGGTGTTCCGGGCCTCCCGCTACGGCAGGGGCTCCGACGACTACCTGAACTGCCCGATGACCGAGGCCGAATACAACGCCTTCTACGACGCCCTGGTGGGCGCGGAACTGGCCGAGCTGCACGACTTTGAAAAAAAGCTGGTGTTCGAGGGCTGCCTGGCCGTGGAGATATTGGCCTCCCGGGGCCGCCAGACGCTGGCCTTCGGGCCGCTGAAGCCGGTAGGGCTGATCGACCCCCGCACAGGAAAAGAGCCCTACGCCGTGGTACAGCTGCGCCAGGAGAACGTCCAGGGCACGCTTTACAACCTGGTGGGCTTTCAAACCCGGCTGAAGTGGGGCGAGCAGAAGCGCGTGTTCGGTATGATCCCCGGCCTGGAGCACGCGGAATTCGCCCGCTACGGCGTGATGCACCGCAACACCTACCTGAACGGGCCCGCCATGCTGAGCCGCAACTTCGCCATGAAGGGCGAACCGCTGCTGCGCTTCGCGGGCCAGCTGACCGGCGTGGAGGGCTACATGGAGTCCACTGCCAGCGGCCTTGTGGCGGCGGTATCGCTGGCCAGGGCCATGGCCGGGCAGGATGAGCCGGACTTCACCGGCAGGACCATCATGGGCGCGCTGGAGCGCCATGTGCGCACGCCCAGCGCCAACTTCCAGCCGATGAACGCCAACTTTGGCATACTGGATGCCCTGCCCTTCAGGGTGAAGGGCAAGAAGAACCGCTACGAAAAGCTGAGCGAGGTCGCCATCGACACGCTGAACGAGGTAATAAAACAATATGAACTATGAACATGAACCCAGAAGCCCCTTTCGCGGCACCACCATCTGTGCCGTGAAGCGGGACGGTGTGATCGCCATGGCCGGCGACGGCCAGGTCACCATGGGCGAGCAGGTCACCATGGGCGAGCACACCATCATGAAGGCCACCGCGAAGAAGGTGCGCCGCATCTTCGGGGACAAGGTGGTCACCGGCTTCGCCGGCAGCGTGGCCGATGCCTTCGCCCTGTCCGAAAAATTCGAGGACAAGCTGACCCAGTACGCCGGCAACCTGCCCCGGGCGGCGGTGGAGCTGGCCCAGGACTGGCGCATGGATCGCGCCATGCGCAAGCTGGAGGCCATGCTGCTTTGTGCCGACAAGGAAAACCTGATGCTGATCAGCGGCACCGGCGAGGTCATCGAACCCGACGACGGCGTGCTGGCCATCGGCTCCGGCGGCAACTACGCCCTGGCCGCCGCCCGCGCCCTGATCGCCAACACCGACCTCACTGCCCCCGAGATCGCCAGGAAGGCGCTGGAGATCGCCAGTGAGATCTGCGTGTACACGAACAACAACATCATTGTTGAAACGGTGTGAGATGATGTCTGAAATCACCGTGAGAGCCTATGCGCCCGCCGACCTGCCCGCCATGACTGCCATATGGAACCAGGTAGTGGAGGACGGCGTCGCCTTTCCCCAGGAGGAACTGTTGGATGCTGAAACCGGCGCGGCCTTCTTCAAGGGTCAGAGCCACTGCGGGGTAGCCGAAGAAGGCGGCGAGGTTGTGGGTCTGTATATACTGCATCCCAACAACGTGGGCCGCTGCGGCCACATCTGCAACGCAAGCTACGCCGTGCGCCGCGACCAGCGGGGCAGGCATCTGGGCGAGGCGCTGGTAAAAGACTGCCTGGTTCAGGCGAAAAAGCTGGGCTACCGGGTGCTGCAATTCAACGCCGTGGTGGAAAACAACGTCCACGCCCGGCACCTGTACGAACGGCTGGGCTTTGTTCAGCTGGGCACCATCCCCGGCGGCTTCCGCATGAAGGACGGCCACTACGAGAACATATGCCCCTACTACCGGGAGCTGTAAAGCACATACCCTCTTGAAAGGAAATCACCATGACAGAATTAACCCCCCGCGAGATCGTTCGCGAACTGGATCGCTACATCGTGGGCCAGGACGACGCCAAGCGCGCCGTAGCCGTGGCCCTGCGCAACCGCTATCGCCGGGCGCAGCTTCCGGAGGACATCCGGGAGGAGGTCACCCCCAAGAACATACTGATGATCGGCCCCACCGGCGTGGGCAAGACCGAGATCGCCCGTCGTCTGGCCAAGCTGGTGGACGCGCCCTTTGTGAAGGTCGAAGCCACCAAGTTCACCGAGGTGGGCTATGTAGGGCGCGACGTGGAGAGCATCATCCGCGACCTTGTGGAGGCTTCGATTCGCCTGGTCAAGGGTCAGCACGCCGAGCGGGTGCGCATCCGCGCTCAGGCCAATGTGGAAGACCGGCTGGTGGAGCTGTTGACCCAAACCGCCAAGCGCAAGCCTGCCAACCCCATCGACATCCTGCTGGGCAACAAGCCCCGGCAGCCCGAACCTTCCCCCGAGGAAAAGAACGCGCTGGCCCTGCGTCAGGGCGACGTGCGCGAGCGCCTGCGCCGGGGCGAGCTGGAGCACGAGATCGTTGAGGTGGAGGTGGAGGAGCGCACCCCCCAGCCCGAGATCCCCGGCATGGACATGAACATGAACGACGTGCTGGGCAACATACTGCCCAAGAAGACCAAGCTGCGCAAGGTGGAAATCCGTGAGGCCCGAAAGATCCTCCAGGCCGAGGAGGAACAGAACCTGATCGACATGGACCAGGTGTACACCGAGGCCATTGAGCGGGCCGAGCAGCACGGCATCGTGTTTCTGGACGAGATCGACAAGGTGGCGGGCCGCGGCGGCGGCCACAGCGGCCCCGACGTCAGCCGCGAGGGCGTGCAGCGGGACATACTGCCCATCGTTGAGGGTAGCACCGTAAACACCAAATACGGCCCTGTAAAGACCGACCACGTGCTGTTCATCGCCGCCGGCGCGTTCCACGTATCCAAGGTCAGCGACCTGATCCCCGAGCTGCAGGGCCGCTTCCCTGTGCGGGTGGACCTGAAGCCCCTGACCGTGGAGGACTACCAGCGCATACTCACCCAGCCCGAGAACGCCCTGATCCGCCAGTACCAGCTGCTGTTGGGGGTGGACGGCGTCAGCCTGGAATTCGGTGACGACGCCCTGTCCCTGATCGCGGAGTACGCCTGGCAGGCCAACGAATCCAGCGAGAACATCGGTGCGCGGCGGCTGCACACACTGATGGAGCGCATCCTCAGCGACATTGCCTTCAACGCCGGCGGCGGCGACGCACCTGAAATCAGCGTCCAGGTCAACGCCGATTATGTAAAGGCGCAGCTCAGCGGGGACATGCACCAGATGGACGTGAAGAAGTACATACTGTAAAAAGCTTGACCGACCGGGCCGCAGCCCGATCGGTCACAGTATTGCAGGGGCGACCTTCCGGTCGCCCCTGCGTTTCGTTTTCAGAACCGGCTCACCTGCGCGCCCATGGCTTTCAGTTCTTTCTTCCGCTCATACATCATCTGGTCCGCCCTTTCAAAGACGTCGCGCAGCTGTCGGTCCTCCGGGCCCAGCACGGCGTAGCCGATGGCAACGACCACGTCGTTCTTATGAACGTTTTCCTCTACCCTGCGATTCATCTCGGCGACGGTTTCGTGCATCGTATTGTAGCCCCTCCCCTGGAGGAGCACGGCGAACTCGTCGCCGCCGATCCTGTACACAGCCCCGTGGCGGAATTGCTCGCAGATCAGGGCGCAGGCGTCCTTGATCAGTTGGTCTCCGGCTTCATGTCCCTGGGTATCGTTGACGTATTTCAGCCCGTTGATGTCACAGACCACGACGGCCAGCTCCTGCAGTTCCCCGGACGCGATCTGCCTGTCGATGGCCTGCGCGTTTTCGGTGTAGGCGTGCTTGTTCCTCACCCCGGTCATCGAATCCGTATTCGCCATGTTGCGGAAGGAACGGCTGGTCTCCTTCTCCGCTTCAAGCCTCGCCCTTGAATGCCGCCTGACCTGATACAGCAGGACCGCAGCGAAAATCAATGTAGACACCAGCGTAAAGACGGTCAGGTTGCTGCTGGCCTCGAGGTTTCTTTCACTGATGTGCCGAATCTGGTGCTGAATGACGCTCTCGCGGATCAGGACCGCCAGCTGCCAGTCCGTGCCCTGTATCGGGACGTAATAAAGGGTCTCCTGGGTATCGCCCAAAGCAAACGACAGGTTCCCTTCCCTGCTCTCCTCAAAATTCCGGCAATTCTCCTTCCAGACGTCCTCCGGGACGATGTCCCTGATCGCGTCGAGGATATTCCTGTCCAGTATCACGGTCCCCAGCTTCGTGCCGGACAGGTTGCCTCCGTTCCTGGAATACAGGGCGAAATGGGTCCTGCCCTGATCGTCAAACGCCAGCACATTGATGATTTCGCTGATGTCGAACTGGACCAGGCAGGCCTTGAAGGGCTTTCCCATGATGGTGAGCCCCGGTGTCGGCATGGCCAGGCACAGCAGCTTGACGGAGCCGTAGAGCGAGACGGTGCTGATGATCCGTTCGTTCAACGGCCCATCGGACAAAAACGGATGTCTGCTCCCGCCGGTGTAGGTCGTGTACTGGGTATACACCACGTTTTCTTCATCGACCAGGGCAAACCGGTTCAGCTCCAGCAGCGATTGGACCTTCCCGATCTTCTCCCGCAATTCCTCCTGCGATTCCACCTGCTCGTCCGCGATGAAGGAGACGGCCTTTTCCATCTCATCAAAGCTGTTGCTGATCAGGTTCGTGATGCTCCGTGCGTTGTTGTCCGCCATCGCTTCGAGGTAAAACGCGCTGACCTCAGACACGGCTTCCTCCGTCGCAGCGCTCGTGCGCTTTGACAGCCATATCGTATTGGCCGCCAGCATGGCCACGATGAGCAGGCTGCCAATGACGACAGTCCATACAAACGCACTGTTTGATTTTTCTTTATCCTGTCTCATGCGATCTCACCGTACAACAGCTCAAGCATCATAGCCGCGTCTTTCTGGTAGATAAGCGTCGTGATCTCATCCGTTTTTTCCGGGAACAACCCGCCAGCCAGGTTGCCGTCAGCGATTTTCACGGCCACCTGAATCGTATCAAAGCCGATCGAGTAGCAGTCCTGCACGCCCAGGCAGTAGATCACGCCTTCGTCCAGGTAGCGCAGCGCTTCCTCATCGTGATCCATGCCCACGATGACCGCGTCGCTCTTTGCCTCCAGAATGGCCCTGGCCGCCCCGACGGGGTTGCTCATGTTGCAGCAGACGATGCCGTCGAGGTCCGGGCAATCCTTCAGGATCTTCTGGGTCAGGGTGTAGGCCAGCTCCGTGGAATCCATGTCGTACTCTGTAGCGACGATCTGCATATCACCGTATTTGGCGACGGTATCCCTGGCGCCCCTGGCGCGATCCTCATGGCAGGGGGCGCCAACGTTTCCCACGAGAATGGCGATCTTTCCCCTGTACCCCAGCTTTTCGCAGAGCGCTTCCGTCAGGTCCATACCATCCTGGTAGTTGTGCGTATTGCCGACGTAGGCAAGCCGCTTGCAGCCCTCAGCGGCGTCGGAGCTGGAAAAGGTCATGACCTTCGTCCCGGCATCCACCATCTCATCAAGCAGCGGCGAAATGATCTCCTCGTCCGCCACGTCCACGCCGATCACGTCGTAGTCCTTCTGCTGGGCCGTGAGAAGTCGCTTTGTCTGGTCCTCGGCGGAAGCGCCGTTAGGCGCCATATACTCGTATGTAACGACGATCCCCCTGTCCAGATACTGTCTCTGGGCCTCCTCCATGCCAAGGGCGACGGCGTCCCACCAGGCGTGAACAGTCTTATATGTGAAATAAAAATTATAGTGATCCTTCAACGGCGCATACGAATCCAGTTCACGGTTGAAATTCACCGCACTGCGCACCGGATCATCCGGTCCGGCAGTGGCGGACGCACCGGCATCCTGAGTAGCCCTTGGGGAAGCATTGTCACCCAAGACAGGCGTGGACGCGGCCAACGAACAGGCAGACATTGCGGATACCGCAACCATCATCAATAATACCAGGATGAATCGCCTTCCATTGTTCCACATCTTTCATACCTCATCCGGCTGTATGCCGTTCGTTCCGTTTCCCGTTTTGGTCCGGTGAAAGTGCCGTCCTGTGTATTTCCAGGGTTTTGAATCCGATTAAACTTCGTGGAAAAAGCGTTAAAAGGGGCCGAACTTCATCCAAAGGGCCCGACGCGAACGCGTCGGGCCCCCTTTGGCTGTGGCATGTCATTCGTTGACGATGCTCACCACATTGCCACTGAAATCGTACACGATGGTGCCATACTCCTCGCCGGCCATTTTGCCATAGGAGCAGGCAATGCCTTCGTCGCTCAACTCCATGCGGTACAGCCACGTGGCTTCCGCGCTACCGGAACTGGCCTGCCACAGCACGTTGCCGTTGGCATCGATGGCCACAGGGTCGGGACCGTAGTAACCGGCGATGTAAGCGACGCCATTGCCATCAACTGCATGGGAAATGCTGCCGCCCAAATTGAGATCCTTCTTGAAAATCTCCCAAACCACTTCACCGTTGGCAGGATTGACGGCGGTCAGGCCCCTGCAGGCGTTGTACATCATCACCAGCGGCGCATCGGCGGTGCCGGCGATGAACACGTCGGTCTGCATCAGCTCAGTGATGCTGTCAGTAGTGGTCTCGTTTTTCCACAGCTCTTTGCCGGAGGCATCCAGGCCGACAGCCATCAGATATTCGCATTCCGGCTGGTAAATCTGGCGGCCGATGATGCGCACGCCGTTGGCGACGGTGTCCAGGATCACGAAATCGTCGTCATATTCCGTTTCCTCGTTGTAGGATTCCACGGGCGCGTTTTCGACGTTCTCAAGGATGCTCTTGGGCGCCTTTTCCTCTTCAGTGGGGGCGAGGGGCTCACCCGCGGCTACCAAAGGCTCGCCTTCAGCCACTGCGGACTGCTCCGCGGGCGCTTCGGCAGGCTGCTCCGCGGGCGCTTCGGCAGGCTGCTCCGCAGGCGCTTCGGCGGGTGCTTCTGCAGGCGCTTCGGCGGGTGCTTCTGCAGGCGCTTCGGCGGGTGCTTCAACGACCTCCAGCTTGTCGCCGCGAATGTAACCGACGGTACCGTTATAGTTGACCTGGTACCATTTGCCCTCCTGCACGCAATCGGTAACGATCGTGCCCACGGGCACCTGGGTCAGGGACTCTGTATCCGTGCTCGGGCCTTTGCGCAGGTTGACTGCGGTGTTGACGTTGACGACTTTCATCGTAAGGCCCTCCGCAAACGCAAAGGACGTCAGCAGGCAGACAACCGCCACCAGGCATGCCATAATACGCTTCATCATTCAGGTTTCCCCCTTATCGTCATGTATCTTGCTTTGCAAGCCCCTGAGGCTCAACATAAAGCTTTGACAATAGTATACTATGTTTCCGCCCTCCCGTCAACACAATCCGCAATCCCAAAACATGACAAAATAAAGGCAAATTGCATTTTTGCATGAATTGCGTCTTCCATGGTTATAATAGCGCATATATTACTCCATGCTGTCATAAAGGATGTGACTGTTTCGATGAAGGCGATCATCATGGCGGGCGGCGAAGGCACGCGCCTGAGGCCGTTGACCTGCGATTGCCCCAAGCCGATGATTCGGCTGATGGAGCAGCCTGTGATGCAATATGCGCTCTCGCTGCTCAGGCAGCACGGCATCACGGACATCGCCGTCACGCTGGGCTACCTGCCCGACGCCATACGGGATTACTTCGGCGCGGGAGACGACTTCGGCGTGTCGCTGCGCTACACCGCCGAGCCCACCCCCCTGGGCACGGCGGGGGGCGTGCGGCAGGCCCGGCACTTTCTGGACGAGACCTTCGTAGTGCTCTCCGGCGACGGCGTTACCGACCTGGACCTGACCGACGCCATCGCCTTCCATCGACGCAAGGGCGCGTTGGCCACGCTTGTGCTGAAGCAGGCGGACAACCCCCTGGACTACGGCGTGGTGCTGACTGACGCCGACGGGCGGCTGCGCTCGTTCCACGAAAAGCCGGACTGGGGCGACGTTATCTCCGATACGGTGAACACCGGCATCTACATCCTGGAGCCCGAGGTACTCGACCACATCCCCCCGGACCGCCCCAGCGACTTCGGCCAGGAGCTGTTCCCCGCCCTGGTAAAGCAGGGGCTGCCGGTGTACGGGTACGTAATGAACGGCTACTGGTGTGACATCGGCGACATTCGGGCTTATCTTCAGGCCCACGCCGATGCGCTGGAAGGGCGGATTCACGTAGAGGGATTGTTTCCCCGGCAAGGCAGGGTCATACAAATGCCCGGGGCATCGGTGGATCGCTCCGCTGTGCTGGAAGGGCCCTGTCTGATCAGCGCGAATGCCCGGATTCTGCCCGGGGCCTACGTCGGTCCCTACAGCGTTGTGGGAGCGGGCTGTACCATCGGTGAGGGTGCCAGCCTGAAGCGGTCGGTGCTTTGGCCCGGCGCGCGACTGATGCGCGGCGCGCAGGCGCGGGGCTGCGTTCTGGCTGCGGGGGCAACCCTGGGCGATGGCGCCCAGGCCTACGAGGAGAGCGTGCTGGGCACCGGTGCGGCGCTCGGGGAGCGGGCGATGCTGCTGCCAGGGGTGAAGCTTTGGCCCGGCAAGCGGGGTGCGGACGGCGAGCGGCTGGACGCCAACCTGATCTGGGGCAATCGAGAGAACGGGAGCTTCACGGCCGGGGCGATGTCCCTGTCCTCCCCCGGCCAGTCCCTCCGCGCGACTCAGGCCGTGTGCGCCGTGCTCAAGCCCCGGGAACTGCTGCTTGGGCGGGCCGTCGGCGGGCCGGCCAACGCACAGTGGCATGCGGCGGCCGCCGGCGCAATGGCCCAGGGCGTGCGGGTGCTGGACGCCGGAGAGTGCACGCTGCCCCAGTTGCGCCACGGGATTCAGATGCTGCGCTGCGACAGCGGAATCCTGGTAGAGGCCCAGCGCATCACGCCGCTGAACGCCCAGGGCGCGCGCTTGCCAAGCCGACAGCAGCGGGCCGTGGCCGGCCAGAACGCCCGACAGGATTTCACGCCGCCGTTCCAGCGGGACGCGCAGCCCGTCGTACCTGTGCATGGCCTGAGGGCGGCCTACATTGCAGACGCCGGCGCCCGCTTTACTGCCGATCCGAAGGCCGCGCCACCGGTGGCGCTATTCGCGGAAAACCCGCTGCTGCTGGAACTGGCTGCGCAGGCCTTTGAACGGGCAGAGCTCTACGCGCGCGCCGAAGGCGATCCCGCCGGTATGGCGCTGGCACCCGGCGAGGTGGGCGTATGCTTATCAGCAAACGGCGAGCAATGTGTGCTTTCCGACGACCGTGGCGCGCTTTCTGACGCCGACCAGCAGCTGCTGATGGCCTGGACACTGCTTTCACTCGGGGAAACCACGCTGCTTCTGCCCAACCAGGCCACCCGCGCCGCCCAGATCCTGGCCGCCCGCCAGGGCGCTCAGATAGAGTACGTGTGCGGCGAAGGCGCGCTTTGGATGAACGCGCTGGCCCAGCGCTTCCCCATCCAGTCTGCCCTGCAGTGGGATGGCATACAGGCCGCGCTTGCCATGCTCAGCGCCCTGACAGAAGCCCGGCTTACCCTGCGGGACTGGCTGCGGGATATGCCCGCGGTATCACGAAGGAGCCGAAGTGTGGCCGTCTCCCCCGCCCAGACCGGTCGCATACTGCGGGCGATGGCCCGCCGGGAACAGCACGTGGAGTTTGGCGGCGGTATGCGCTTTCGTCGCAAGGAAGGCTGGGCGTGGATCTGTCCCGACGAGGAAAGGCCCCGGTTGCGTATCGTCGCCGAAGCCGCCAGCGAGGAGTATGCCCGTGAGCTGTGCGACTTCTGCGAGAGCGAGCTGAAGCGAATCGCCAATGAAAAAATCTGATTTGTCGCGGGCTATCGCCCGCTTGAAGGGGGACAGGTCCCCCTTCAATACATCCCCCTCAGATTTGCCTGAAATCGCAAGCGATTTCCGGGCG
>ONJE01000246.1 GCA_900318045.1 uncultured Eubacteriales bacterium | reverse complement strand
GATGACGCTCATGGCCAGCGTGTTGCGGATGGCCTGGTAGAAATCCGGGCGGCTGAACAGCCACTTGAAGTTGTCCAGGCCGTTCCAGGGCGTGATGCCACGGGCGACCAGCTTGCGGTTGCCGTAGTCCTTGAAGGCGTTCGTCCAGCCCCACAGGGGAACGTAGTTGAACAGCAGCACGTACAGGAAAATCGGCACGGACATCAGTGCCAGCTGCCATTGACGGGCCAGCGTAGCAAAGAAGCCCTTGTTCTCCTGGCGGATTTGGCGTTTGTTATTCGGCGCCATAGAGGTCATGCCCCATCCCTCCCGATTCGTAATATTCTCCGGTTTTCCAAAGTCCGGCCTGTGGCGCGTTCTCGCCGCAGTCCAGAATTTGAAAAACCGGGGGGAGAGAGGAATCTCTCTCCCCCCGGTGTCGTCACTTGGGTTTATTCAGCCTTGCCGTAGTAGGCGGCGACCAGCTTCATGATCTCATCATGCATGAAGTTGCCGTAAACCTCGCAGGAGGGGTTGATGGCTTCTACGAAGGCATCCCACTTGGCGTCGAATTCGCCTTCGGGCGCCATGATGACCTGCGGCAGCTGGGTATCCTGGATGTTCAGGAAGTCCTGATAATCCTTGTTGATGGGATCCTTGTTGATCTGCCAGGCCTCTCCGTAGGGCGCCAGCTCGATGGGCGGATTCACGAAGTCGCCGAACTTCTGGAAGCCGTAGTGGCTCAGGAAGTCCTTATCATAGTCGTTCATCAGGCCGAACACGTTCTCAGGCTGGTTGCCGGGCTCCCAGCACTGGCCGGCGAATTCGCCTTCCATGATCCAGCCCTGACGCTTGGGGCTGCTGTCCCAGATGGCGTAGGCCCTGTTGGCCTTGCGCCAGTCGTTGTCGGTGGTGTTGGCGAACTGCTCCTCGGTCATGGTCAGGCGGCCGTCAACCACGGAGTAATCCTCGCCCTCGATGCCCCAGTTCATCAGCAGGGCCCATTCGGGGCTGAGCATCTTCTCCCACATGGCGATGATGCGCTCGGGATACTTGCAGCTCACGGAGATGCCGGCGCCGCGGTCCAGGTTCGGCAGGGAGCCGTTCACGTAGTGCTCCTCGATCTTCCAGCCCTCGGGCAGCACGTCCTTGACCTGCTCCTCGTCGTAGATCAGGCCCAGGGCCACGTAGGTGTTCTCGTACTTCTTGTCGGTCTTCAGGGCGTTGGTGGCGTTGCCGAAGTCCCAGGTCTGGTCGAACATGCCCAGCACGGTGCCGGTGGACAGCTGCGCGATGTACTGGTCATAGCTCATGACGAAGGTGTCGGGGCTGATGATGCCCTTGTGGAACTCCTCGTTCAGCTTCTTGTAGTAGGGCTTGGCGTAGGGCTGGTTGATGAAGGTCTCGGTGGGATAGTCGTCCTTGGTGACGTCCACCAGCACCTCGCCGTCGTTGGGGCGGCCCATCAGGTGCTGCACGGGGTTGATCATGCAGAACCTGCGCCAGTCCTCGGTCAGGATGTCGAAGCCGATGTAGGGTACGCCGTCCGGGTTGGTGGGATTTTCCGCGATGAAGCGCTCGATCAGGTCGAAGTACTCGTCCAGGGTCTTGATCGTGGGATAGCCCGCCCAGGCCAGCACCTGCTTCTGGATGAAGAACGCGGGGCCGTTGACCTCGTTGACGATCTGATCACCCTCGCCCAGGCCGTAGTTGGGGATGATGTACATGACATCCTCGTCCAGATCCTCGTCATGGGTGATGATGCGGTTCTTCTGGGGTTCGATGTGGGCCCAGATGTTCGGGGTATCCTCGGGATTGACGTAGTCCAGCAGGTTGATCAGCGCGCCGGCGTCGATCAGGGTCTCGGCGCTGTTGCCGCCATCGAACAGGTCCGGCAGGTCTTCCATGTCCTGCAGCTTCAGGCCCAGGGTCTCGTCCAGGTCGCCGGCCAGGAACTCGAACTCGAACTTGATGCCGAATTCCTCTTCGATCTTCTTGTAGATCTTGTTGTCAGCGGTGGGCTGGTCGCCGGGGGCGCCGTAGAAGTAGGTCAGGGTGATGGGCTCCTGAGACTCGGCCACAGCGAAGGGCACCAGCAGGGCGCCCAGCAGCGCCAGCGTCAACAGTACGGAGAGCACTTTCTTCATCGTGAATATCCTCCCTTTCGTTTTTGAGCAATGGCTTGCTCCTCGGTTATAATAATAATCCAAAGATAACAAAAATGCAACGAATGATTGGACATAATTTTATCATTCGTTGCGATTTTGGTTCTCAAACGATATTTTTCGAGGTTGGAGTGTGTTTCCAAATGCAGGCAAAGACACCGTAACAGCGCTTCAGGCATTTTTAGTAGCAGACTTCAGTCGTAGATCCTTCGGCCTTTCTCGTCTGCCGCGCCGCTGAGGCGGCGGAAGAAGGTGTTAATCACGTCCCGCCATTCCCGGGCGTTCTGAAGCTGCATTTCCATGCGCCGGGCGACCTCGGAGCGGTCCGGTTCGGACAGCTCCAGTCCCGTGAGGGCAGCGGCCATGGCCTCCGCAGCTTCCACCCCCTCGAAGTGGTCGTCGTAGATGCGCTGGATCAGCGTGCGGCCATCCGGCATGACATGGTCGTAGCGCAGCCGGTGGAAGAACAGCAGCAGCTTCTCCGGGCAGGTGGCCGGATCTGCGTATTTCGCGCGGAGGGCCTCCGGGTATTGCAGTAAGTAGCCGGTGCCGCTTGCCGTGCGGTCAATGCCCACGGCGTTCCGGTCGGCCCGGTTGTAGGTGCCCCACAGGGAAAATTCGTACCCCCACGGGCTGGGGCCGTAGTGCCCGCCGGGGTTGACCATCCAGCACAGGCCCAGGGGCGCGGTGTATTTTTCATAGACCTCCCGGCTGCCCAGCAGCATCCCGACCAGCGCGGCCTCCTGCGCCTCGGGCAGGGCATAGGTCAGCCGCGCCCAGCGGCGCAACACCGCCGCCGGTTCTACCCGGGGGTTCCAGGCGTACTTGCCGTAGCCGTACAGGTTGACCGCGGCGAAGGGGTGGGCTGTGAAGTTGTCGTCCCGCCCCAGGTTGCTGACAGCGGCCACGGCCATGACCTTCTCCGGCGGCAGGTCCTCGCCCAGCTCCCGCCACATGGGGTTCATGGCGTACAGGTCGATCTGATGGCCGGTGTACTCCTGGGCCAGCTGCAGCTCCAGCGCCAGGTTTGTATGGGGCATGGCCAGCAGCGTGGGGGAGACGGGCTCCCGCACCTGGAAGTCGAAGGGACCGTGTTTGACCTGGAGGATCACGTTGTCGTCGAACCGGCCGTCCAGGGGCGCGTAGGTCTGGTACGCCGCCATGGGGCGGTCGGTGGCCGTGTCCCGCCAGTCCTGCATGCAGTTGTAGACGAAGGCCCGCCAGACCAATACGCCGCCGTGGGGCGCTATGGCCCGTGCGAGCATATTGGCGCCGTCGGCGTGGCTGCGCCCGTAGGTAAAGGGGCCGGGGTTGTGTTCGCTGTCCGCCTTCACCAGGAAGCCCGCCAGGTCCGGCACCGCCCGCCAGACGGCGTCGGCTCGTTCGGTCCACCACTTTTGCACCGCCGCGTCCAGCGGGTCGGCGGTGGGAATGCCATGGCGCATGGGCTGGGCGAAGCTGACGGAGACCATCAGCCGCACGCCGAAGGGACGGAGCGTGTCCGCGAAGCGGGCCAGCTCGGGCAGGCCCGCATCCTCGATCAGCAGCTCTGCTTCGGGGCGTACGTTCACGTTGTTGACGCACAGCACATTGATGCCCGCCGAAGCCAGCATCCGGCCCAGCTGACGGATGCGCCGGGGGTCCCAGTAAAAACCGCCGCCCTCGAACCACAGCGAGCGTCCGGAATAGCCCCGCTCCACGCTGCCGTCCGCGTTGTCCCAGCAGTCCAGCATTCGCAATTTGTAGAAAGGCCGCTGTATGCCCTCCGGGATGGCTTCTCCCGTCGCCAGCGATTCCATGTACGCATACGCGCCATAGAGGACGCCGGTCCCGCCGCCTGCGACGACCGGCTGTCCGTTTTCCCTGAATATTCGGTAGCCCTCGCCCAGGAGAGGGTCCGGCCGCAGCTTGGGCGCTGCCTCGCCCAGGCGGGCGCAGCCCAGCGCCAGCTCAAAGGCCGCCACGTCCGCCGGGGCTTTGATGTCGGCGGGAATATCTGCGTCCAGATACGGCAGCCATGCCCGACAGATGGTATTGCTCATGGTCTTGTCCCCCTGTTGATTATGGTGATGATTAATTCTGATTTGTCGCGGGCTATCGCCCGCTTGAAGGGGGACAGGTCCCCCTTCAATACATTCCCCTCAGATTTGCCTGAAATCGCAAGCGATTTCCGG
>ONJE01000032.1 GCA_900318045.1 uncultured Eubacteriales bacterium | reverse complement strand
TAGTGCGATAAATCAGTATTTCCACGATCTTAACTTGTCTGTTTTTGACTATTTTGAATACACCACTGGCGCCATCGGTTATTTTATGCTAACATATATTAGTAAACTAAAACTACTCTAAAGGAGCTACAGGCAATGACACAGCAGCAGCGTCATTTGGATCGATCCCCAGCGCCGCGCAGGGATGCGGGACAGGCATTGACCCTGGCGGCAAAGGAATACATCGAATCACACAGCGCGGAGAAGTTCGCGCTCCAGGTGGTAGCCGACGCCCTGTTTGTCAACGGCAGCTACCTGCTGCGGGTCTTCAAGACCAACACGGGGCATACGCTGCTTTGGTATCACAACCACATCCGCTGTGAACGTGCCAAAGATTTGCTCTGTCTTGGAGACCGAAGCATTTCCCAGGTTGGCGAGCAGGTGGGCTTTGTATCCTCTGCCCATTTTTCCCACGTGTTCCGGAAGATGACCGGTATGACACCCACCGAATACCGGCTCGGATGCGTGCTGTCGGCCAAGCGATGAAGGGAGGGGACATGGAAAAGAAGGCGAAAGCTTCCCGCGCAATCAGCGACGCTACGTTGGATCGCTACCTGAGCGCCATATTGATGCTGCGCCAGCGCATCCCCATCGTGCGATCGGTGGATGTCGCCAACCATTTGGGCAACTCCAAAGCCTGCGTCAGCATGGCCCTGAAGCAAATGATTGTACAGCAGCTGGTGCAGGTCGGGCCACACGGCGCACTGCTGCTGACCGATTCGGGCGAGCGCCGCGCTACAGGTCACCGGGATAGCTGCGACTACTTCAAGCGATTGTTGCTCCTCTCCGGCGTGGGAGAACAGGTAGCCCTCGCCGAAGCCGCCGCCATCACCCGCGCCATCAGCCGCCCTTCGTTCGAAGCGTTGCAGGAGTACCTTACCCGAATGGGCGTCATGGCCGAGCAGAGGTCGTGGGTACAGGAATAAGCGAACAGACAACCGAACAGATAAATGCAGCGGCGGCGCCTGCGCCGCCACCGACTCCTTTCCTGTGACAGAAGGACGGTGGCGGCACAGACGCCGCCGCTGCTGTATTACATCATTTGCTTCAGCTCTTGTACGCCTCTTCCACTGCGGAGACCACGGCGTCCTTGGTTTCCCCGGGGCGCAACCGCCGGGCCATCACCACCAATCGGTCGTCGTCGATGCAGGTAGACAGCGTCAGAAGCGCGTCGCCCGACTCCACATCCACGGGGATGGTGAACTCGGACCTGGCCGCGACCTGCGCGATATAGGCGTTAAAATCGGCATCCGATGCGAAGGTCGGGTTCGAAAAATAGTTGAAGTAGTTCGCGTCCCCGGTCTTCGATGACACCAGCATCACCGCGAATACGGCGTAGCTCTCTTTTTCCCACAGGGTGCTGAAGGCGATCAGAGGGTGCTGGCGCAGGAAGTCCAGCTTCCGGTAATGGGTCAATATGCCGAACATGCTGCCGTCGTTCATGCTGTGGCCATGGATCAGCAGGTTCTGTGTATCGGCGTTGATCGGGGAGCTTTCGTCCAAAAACAGCGTGCCGGAGGCATTCTTCGCACCGGTAAAGTCGTGGTCCAGGTAGAAGATATTGTCCCGGTAAACCACCGGCAGGTGCACCGTCCCGGATATGCTGATCCAGCCTACGGTGTCGGGGTTTTTCCCGGTCAGCTCCCGCAGTTCCGGCAAAATGTCCAGGTCAGTGCGATGGAAGGCAGCCGTCTGGGGGACGCTCACCGCCTCCGCCTCCGCCACCGGCAGCTGAAGCGTCTCGGGGACATCGATGGGCGTGCCGTCCGGAAGCACCATCGCAGACAGTTCGCCATAGGGCGACGACGATGCATCGGATGCTTTCGCGGCGAAGATCGTAGTGTCTGTACTCCCGATGGGCGGCGCGGCGATCTGGGCCTGCATCTCATCGCCGCTGACGCCGTACATCGCCGCCAGCTGACGGTTCAGCCGCGCGGTGCG
This sequence comes from uncultured Eubacteriales bacterium, assembly GCA_900318045.1. Taxonomy (GTDB): domain Bacteria; phylum Bacillota; class Clostridia; order Christensenellales; family Aristaeellaceae; genus UBA2862. Next base: position 15,883 of record ONJE01000032.1, on the reverse strand, counting down.
GATGCTGCGGACAATCACCGACGCCGACAACCCAAGCGCCACCACAGCCACCAGTGCCAGCACAGCCTGGGCGGCAATGAAGCGCTTTCGGTTGACCACGCGGAAGCGCCTGCGCTTCCGCCGCCATGCCGGGGAAGCGTTTGCACGCGCAACGCGCGACACTGGGGTGTTCCCCGGCCTGTACCGGATTCGACGTCTGTTTCTTCGCTTCAAAGTGTTGACACCTTCGTTTCGTGGATTGATTGTTCGCTTCTGATTTGTCGGGGAGATGCGTCAGCTGCCATTCCCTAACCCCTAAAACCTAACCCCTCAATTCTGATTTATCGAGCACAGCTCGATAAATCAGAATTCACCTTATCTCCTGCCGCCTGCGCAGGGCGATCAGCAGTATGATTGCCACCATCGCGACGATCTGGTACAGAGGCAGGTTGGTGTGGTCGCCGGTATCCACTCTCAAGCGCACGGTCAGGGTCACGGTTTCGCTGATGATCTGCGTACCCTCTGCGTCCGTGACGACGCAGCGGAACACGCAGCCGTCCCACTTCTTTTCGATGTCCCCGCGGCGCAGGGTCGGTTCGGTGAAGCCCTTGAGATCCACCCACTTTTTATGCACCGGATCCCACACCTGCCACTGGTAGGTATAGGGCTGGCTACCGCCGCTCACCTCCACCTCGAAGGACACGTCCTCGCCCTCCTGAACGACCTCGTCCTCGGGCTGCCCGGTGAAGCGCAGCAGGTCCTCACCGCTGAATACAACGTCAAATTCGTTGTTCGCATAGGCATTCTCGTCGACGCCAACCACAGATACCTCCACCCGCGCATAAGCGTGCTTCGATATATCGTCCACCAGGGCGTTGACGGGGATAGTGATGGTCTGTGCCCTGCGGTTTGAGGTGGACTTCTCGTACAGCGGCAGACTCAGGTACTCCGCCTCGTTCGCACCGTCCACGTACACCGCGCAGCTCAGCTTCAGTGTCTCGCGGGTTGCGGCATAGTTGCGAACGGTAATGTCCACCAGGCGCTCGCCACCGGGCCCGTCGTAGATGCGATGCTTCAGTTCGATGTCGTGTACGTCCAGCATCACGTCGGTGTCCATGGCGTCGATCTCGTTGGCATACAGGCCGGAGGCAATGGCATTCGCAACCGCGTCGTTGGGCTGGGCGGGCACTTGCAGCTCCAGCTTGTCGGTCTTCCTGTTCAGCATGTAGTTCAGCGTCACCGATTCACTTTCGCCGTTGGCAGACAGACCCGACGCATTGGCCACAGCAGCCATCACGTTGGATTCCACCGATACCGCTGTCACCTTCAGTCGCATGGTCTTATCGCCATGCCAGTTCTCGGGAATCCTGAAGGAGGCACAATAGGTTCCCAAAGCGCCGGGCATCAGCGTCTCAACTTTGATGTGCTTTGGACTGCTGGCCTTGGTAACGTCCGAGGATACCAGCGTGACGCTGTTTTCGTTCTTGTGCAGCTTGTAGGCCCTGGTCTCGCTGTCCACCACCCAGTCGTGCTTGCGGGAGATGTTGCCGTAGTCCTCCTCGCGGTAGGCCACCTCCTTGCCTTCCCGCGATACCTTGCCATCGGCCATGGTGATCCTGTTCTTCGTTGGGTCGATGGCGTTGATGTGCACGGTCTCCACCGGCTTGTCGCTCTCCTTGCCGTCCACCACCTCGAACATGCCGATGTCGAAGGCGGAGATGGGCAGGTTGCCCTCGTTCATCACGCCGAGGGTCACGTCCTCGAAGTCGCCCGCCTTGACGGCCAGCGCCCGGGGAATAGCGGTGATCAGGTTCGCGGCAGGCTTCAGCTTTTCCTCGAAGCTGAACAGCGAGATTGGGGCGACCTTGGGGCGATCCTTTTCGCCGATCTTGTCCAGGTTCGTGGCCACGGCGTTGAGATAGCCCGTGCCGGAGCCCATCAGCACCGCGCTGCTCACCGCGGCGTCCAGCTTGGCTTCGTAGGTCACGTAGCCGCCCGCGTCGCCCTTCCGGTAGGGGAAGGACATCTTGTCCATCTTGAACTCGGCGAGCACCGACGGGTCGAGGACGGTGTTGGTCTTCGGGTCGAAGGCCATGGCCCAGATGCGCCAGACCGTCGGTTCGGTGTCCTTCTGCTTCTTGGCCGCGGCCACCCAGTACAGGTAGGTCACATTGTTCAGGATCACGGTATCGAAGTGGTTGGTGGGCATCACGGCGTCGTACACGTATTTCGTCACTTCGACCTCAAAGTCGTTGGTGCCCCGTCCCTTGGTGGGCGCGATAGTCAGGCCGTACAGCCGGTTCTGGGCCGCGCCGTCCTTGCTCTTCTCGCGCTTGATGTAGAAGAAACGGCGGTCCACCTTGGACAGGTCCGCATCCCGGGAGGGCTGTAGCTTCATCAGCACCAGGTTGTCGATGTCGCCCTTGTCCAGCACGATGGAATTCTTGTTAACGCTCTTGTAGGAGGTCTTGTTCATCTCATAGTCGTACAGCTCGATGGCCTTCTCCCCTGCCGCGCCGTTCTTTGGCTGGCTCAGGGCGACGAATTCCAGGGAATCGTGGTCATTTACGGATTTCTGGTCCACCCGGCCCTGCATGGTCATCATGGTGGTCAGCACCTTGATGCGCTCATAGCCGTCGCCCATGCCGCTTTTGACGTCCTTGTCAGTGAGGAAATAGAGCTTGTCCCCCTGGTAGACGAAGCCGGTCGCCCCCACGGGGATGTCATCCTTCCGGTAGGCGACGGGGGACATCTCGCCATAGACCTCGAAGTAGTCGTAATTCTTTCCGTTCCAGTGCCGCCGGGCGAAATCAATCCGGGGGTTCGTGAAGCTGTCGTAGGACATTGCGGGGAAGTTGGTGGAGGGGCCGGCCACGGAATTGCCCTCAAAGATGAAATTGTGCTTATTGCCGGCATCGAAGGACAGCCGATGGCTCAGGTTACCCTTGCCGTCCGATTCCAACACCACCAGATAGGCCATCATGTTCTGGTCGAATTTGTAGTCCTTCAGCTTGATGTCGAGCTTGTTGCGGACTGGGAAGCCGTCCGCGTCGAAATCCCTGGCGGCGGTGACGACGAGGAACACGAACTTTTCGTCAGCGGCGACGTCGAAGGCGTAATCGCTCCTTTCGGAGAGGTTCTGAAGCCACTTGTTGCGGTCGTTCTCGGCAGCCTTTTTCACGTCCTCATCGTCCACCACCGCCTGCGTCGAGCCGGCGCCATTCGCACCCTTGTCGGCGTTCAGACACTGCCAGCTCACCCGATTGTGCTCCTTGCCGTCCTTGCCTGTCACCTTCTGCAGGTGGAAGGCGAAGGTCTTGCCCCCCGCCTCGACGACGCTGAAGCTGGAATCCCGGTTGTTCTGGATATCGATCGAGGTCACCTTCTGGGCCTTCTTGGCCAGCTCGGGATAGGCCTGGGGCTCGGCGTAGGTCACCCGGGCCTGCTTGCCCTCCTGCGCGTCCGCGTTCATGTAATGGGTCAGCAGGTCGGGGGCGGCGTTGCTGCTCCAGAGCACGCCGCTGGCCAGCTTCCAGTCCTTTTTGAAGGAGACGAAGAACACCGTCGCGCCAACGGTCATCTTGACTTCGCCCTGCACGGTTATGTTGGAGGGCGTCTTGCTGCTGATGCTCAGGCGGATGATGACGCTGAGCGAAGCCGAAAGCTCGACAAAGGCGTCCAGGAAGCCCTTGATCCCCACGCCCAGCGCGGCGGACAGGGAGAGGCTGATGGAGATGGTGAGGTCGTTGTAGGGCTTCAGCTCCCAGTTCTGGAAGCCGCCGTTGACCCAGCAGAAGTTCAGCACATGCTCCATGGCAAAGCCCACGGCGACACCCAGTGTGAAGGATACGTAGACCGGCACCGGGCCGATGGGATAGCTGATGGTCCAGCTGAAGCTGTAGGCCGCGGTGATGCCGCTGCCGACCCGCAGGCTGACGTTGGTGGACTTCACATCCGGCACGCCCTTGTCCAGCTCCCAGCGCCCCGTAGCTACCGCGAAAACGCCCACGTCGATGTTCGACGCGCCCATGAACTTCCAGCCCTTGGTCTTGTAGAAATCCTTGGCCAGGTTGAACTTGCCCTTGTAGTTGCCGAAGGCGCCCTTCTTCTCGATACAGGCCTCAGCCTGCTTGTAGGCGCGCACGTCCTTGCTCTGCCAGTTGCCCAGCAGCTTCTTCGTGTCGTCCTCGATGATCGAGCTGCCCATGAAGATGGTCACATACCCGCCGGGGTTGATGTTGATCTTCGGCAGGTACTCTATGAAGGGCAGTCTGAAGCTGATGTTGACATCGATGACGGGGATTTTGCAGTCCAGGCTGAATTTCTTATCCAGCACGCCCTGGAACACGCTGGTGGAGCCGGTGCCCTCGTCAATCGGCGCGTCGGTAGCGCTCTTATGGGACACCAGCTTCGATGTGAAGGTCAGGTTTGCGGCGGCGTCCTTGCCGAACATGAACGCCACGGGCTTGCGGTCCTTGCCCGACGTGGGCAGGAACAGCTGCTTCCACTTGCCCTTGAAGGTGTACACGTCGCCATTGTGGCTGGTGGGCTCGACGTAGATGTCCCGCGCGCCCGGCACCTTGTCCTGGGTGCCGTAGTAGCGCATCACCAGGTCCGGCAGGTTCTTCCCTGTGGTGTTGCGGAAAGCCACCTTGATTTCAAATTCGTAGTCGTTGGCGGTGGAATAGACCATGTCGTATTCCGAATTCATGATGTCCCTGCCATTGAAGGTCATCATGTAGGGGTAGATGTCATTCGCCGCGTTGTCGGCCTGCCCATTGGACGATTGGCCGTTGATGGGCGTCAGGAACAGCTTAAAGCTCTCGCCCTTCGCCAGGTCCATGTCCTCGATGATGAAATCACGATAGCCCTGTGGGCGGGGATCCACCTCAACATACAAATGGAGGATTTCATAGGCGTCCATGCTGAACAGATTGACCGGAATCACGGCGACGCCATTGTCATTGGTGGTGTAGCTGTTCAGTTTGGAATCCTTTGTCAGGGCATCCCTGACCTTGACCTGGACGCCCTTCACGGGCTCAGGCTTTTCCATCGTGCCGGTTTTCAGCTCAATGGCGATCTCGTTCTCAGACAGCACGGTGATCTTGGCCTCCGCATCATTGGCCGTGACACCTGCAGCCGATGACAGCCTGCTCGCCCGGGAATTCGACGCGTTGACCCGGGTGACCGGTGCGGAATTGGTCACCGGTTCGCCGCCGCCGGAAAGCACGGTATTGATCCATGCCCAGTCCTCCTGCACATCCCCCTGTGACGAAGGCCCGTATCTCAGGAACATGGACAACAATGTGATCTGCCCTTCCCATTCCTCTGCGTTGGCCGCGATGATCTTCCGGATCTCAGTGATCTCAGCTTCGGCCTCCTCGATGCAGGCGGAATACCGAACCCGGTCGGAATCGAACAGGCTGGTTCCCTCTTCCTGCATCAGCCTTCCGTATTCGGCGATGACGCCGGAGGCCTCCGTCAACTGATCCTGGTAATAGCGCAGCGTTTCACGCAGCTTTTCCGCCTTCAGGTACGCCGATTGGGCTTGCTGCATATCTTCACTCTGCGCAAGCCTGGCATAGGCGGCCGGGTCCTTCTCTTTCAGCTCGGACAGCGTAAAGGAGGTCTGGGACAGCAGGTCCGTGACAGTATTCAGATCTGTGTCCAGCTTCTCATCCAGCCAGTCCCGCATCTGCGAAGCGTTCCAGCTGAGGTTGGGCGTCATGCCGGCATGAAAAGCCCCGTCGCCGTTGGCAGCCAGCCCGCCGCTACCCAATCCCGTAATGGCATAGGCCTTCGCCAGCTCGTCGGCGGACAGCACCTTTCCCACCGTCGCGAGCGCGTCCAGGGGCAATACCTGAGCCAGCATGACGAGCAGCACCAGCATGGCAAGCAGCTTTTTCATGGATGATTCCTCCTGTGGAAGAGTCAGTACTTCAACAGCTCCGGATGCGTCTCTATCTCATAATCCGCCTGCCAGCCGTCTATCAGCTCATTCAGCTTTTCCATCTGGTAGTAGCGCAGTGCCGCGGCGTTCAACAGCTCCCGCTCGTCGTCTGTCAACACGTGTTCCCCGGCGGGCACCTCGCCGGCGTACATGAGGATGTGCACGCCCTGCTCGGTGACGAAGGGCTGGGAGATGTCCCCCGCCTTCTCCAGCGCCGAAGCGGCCTGGATGAAATTAGCCGGCCACAGCTTCGATTCCGGGTGGAAGGGGTAGCCATCGCCGTTCAGGTTGCGCTCGGTCTTGTCGGTGCTGTAGCGGCTGATGAGAGACTTGAAGTCGATCCCTGCCGCGTATTGAGCGGCGATTTCGTCTGTGGTCTCCTTGACCAGGGGAAGGGTCTCCGCCTCCAGCCGAGCCGCATAGTCTGCCTGGGCGGTCTTCAGCGCCTCGTTGGCCTCGTCGTACTGTGCCCGGGCCTCCGCCATGTCCTCCCACCCCTCGGCGGTGGTGGCGGCAAGGGTCAGGGCTTGCAGGGCGGCAGCCATGGACTGAGTGGCCCGGTTCAGCGCCACCTGCTCGGTGCGCGCTGCCTTCAGCGCCGCCTCGGGGATCTCCAGCACGATTTGATGGATGTAGCGATAGCCCTCGGGCGTATAAAACGCCTCGTTGTTGTTCATCAGGATTTCCTGGTCGTACCTGTCGATGTTGCCCTCATAGTCCGCCCGGTCCGGGGCGACGAACTGCTCCTCGTAGTAGGCGTCCACCTGGGCCTGGGTCAGCACGATGTCGCCGACAAATTCCTCGATGGCCCGGTTCTGTCGGGTCTGCAACTCCAATTCGTCGTAGATAGCCTGGAAGGTATAGCCCATCAGCTCCAGCTGGTCGGTGACCTCCTCCTCGGTGACGGCGGCGTCGCTCTGCTGCATCTGCTGGTAGAGCAGCTGCCACAGCTCCTCATACTTGCTTCGGGCTTGCTGGTTCAGGCCCTCTTTCTCGGCGTCGGTGAAATCGTTCTTGCCCACCTCGGCCAGCTTGTTCTCGATGACGCCCAGGCCCACGAAGCTGTCGATGGCGCTCTGGAGTCGCGCCGCCTTCTCATCATCGGTCGGCGCGTCGCCGCTGAGCATCCGGGAGAGCTCGATCATGCTGTCCAGCGAGCCCTGGAGCACGCTCTGGGGGTAGCTGTAATCGCCCACCCGCACCACCACGGGGTCGTCTGCCTCCGCCATGGCCATGCCGCAGAGGGCGAATGCCGACGCCACAACCGCTGCCAAAATACGATACCATATACGCATACGCAATGTCCTCCCGTACACCGCCGGCCAGTCCCGTAGTTTCCGGGGCTTTGCCGTCACAAAAACGTAATTATTTCGCCATCATAATCAAGCGAATGACATATTCATGGGAATCATATCATTCTGTTACTATAAAATCAAATTTCGGTATAAATTGATCGATCCATTTAATACTACTGTAAAATATAACATAGAAAAGTTGGAAGGGAATTGTATTCCCTTCCAACTTTTGTCCAGGTAATGCCACAATTGTGCACGCGCCTGAAATTGCGGTTTTTCACCGCTGCCGAAGCCAATCCTGCACCGCAGCCACCACCTGATCCAAATGGAGGTCGTAGCAGTGATCGTCGCCCTCAATCAGCACCAGCTTTGCGTTGTTGTACCGCTCGGCGGCCCTTATGCCGTATTCCACCGGTACGGTCTCATCCTCGTCGCCGTGAACGATCAGCACCGGCCCGCGATAGCGGTCGATGGCCTCCTCCACGTGGATGGTCTGGGCCACGCGGGCATAGTTGCCGTCCAGGTCCAGGTCGTGCCAGCCGTGCAGCTTTTCCGGAATGTGGTCCGGGTCGAAGTGCTCGCCCAGCAGCTCGCCCTTCCGGGCGATCTCGGGGATCATCCACGCCGGGGACAGGGGGATCAGCCCCCTGATGACGTCATGCTTCATCGCCGCCGCCAGCATCACCAGCAGCCCGCCCTGGGAATGACCGCAGAGGTAGATGTCGGTAACGAAATCCAGCGCCCGTGCGTAATCAATGACCGTCAGCGCGTTGGTCATCCACTTGAACAGCGTGTGCTTTTTGAATTCACCGTCGCTGTGGCCGTGACCATACATGTCCGCACGAAGGGTGGCAAAGCCCACGGCGTTGATGCCCTTCGATACGGCCACGATATGCGCTTCCTCTATGTGGCCGGTAAAGCCGTGGATGACCACCACCAGCGGGCACTTCTGCCCCGGCTGCCAGCCCGCCGGCATGTCCAGCGCCGCGTTCAGGCGAATGCCATCGTCCTGTATGTACATTGCAGGAACCTCCTGTCAAACGCCGGGGCATGGTCCATGCCCCGGCGGATGTCTCATCGTTTATCAGATGTTCAGCAGGTCGCTGTAGGCCTTCAGCGCGCCGTCTGTGTCGTGGGCCAGCACCCGCTTGGCCAGCACCTTGCCCAGCTGCACGCCTTCCTGGTCGAAGCTGTTCACGTTCCAGCAGAAGCCCTGGAACATCACCTTGTTCTCGAAGTGGCTCAGCAGGGCGCCCAGGCTCTCGGGGGTCAGCCGGTCGCCCACGATGATGGACGAGGGGCGCCCGCCCGCGAAGGCCTTGTTGGGGTTCTCGTCAGCCTTGCCACAGGCGAAGGCCATGATCTGGGCAGCCACGTTGGCGCACAGCTTCTGCTGGCTGGTGCTGCCCTGGATGTCCACATCCACGCCCAGCTGGTTCTGGCGGAAGCCCACGAATTGCAGGGGCGTGATGTCGGTGCCCTGGTGCAGCAGCTGATAGAAGCTGTGCTGGCCGTTGGTTCCGGGCTCACCGAAGATCACCGGGCCGGTAGGATAGCTGACGGGTTCGCCGAAGCGGTTGACGCTCTTGCCGTTGGACTCCATGTCCAACTGCTGCAGGTGCGCCGGGAAACGGGCGAGGGCCTGGGAATAGGGCAGCACGGCGGTGGCAGGCCATAGCTGCACGTTGCGCTCGTACACGCCGATCAGTGCGTCCAGCATGGCGGGATTCTTCAGCGGGTCGGGGTTTTTGGCCAGCGCGTCCGCCTGAGCCGCGCCCTCCAGGAAGCGCTCAAACACCTCGGGGCCGAAGGCCAGGGACAGCACCACGCCGCCCACGCATGACGTGGAGGAATAGCGGCCACCGATGTAGTCGTCCATGAAGAAGGCGGCCAGGTAGTCGCTGCTCTTGGCCAGGGGCGATGTTTCGCTGGTGACGGCCACCATGTGCTTCGAGGCGTCCAGCCCCGCACCCTTCAGCGCATTCTTCACGAAGGCCTCGTTGGTCAGGGTCTCCAGGGTGGTGCCGGACTTCGAAACCAACACAAACAGTGCGTGGGGCACGTCGATCCCCTGCAAGACGCTTGCCGCGTCGTCGGGATCCACGTTGCTGATGAAGCGGGCCTCCATCTTCAGGGCGCCGCACTGGCGGGCCCATTGCTCCAGCGCGATGTACATGGCCCGGGGGCCCAGGTCGCTGCCGCCAATGCCGATCTGTACCACGGTGGTGAACTTTTCGCCCGCGGCGTTGGCGATCTCGCCGGCATGTACCTTGTGGGCAAAGTCGGCGGCCTTTTGCTGCTGGGCCACGTAGAATTCACGCTTATTGACGCCGTCGGCTACCACATCCGCGCCCTGCTGGCCGCGGGTCAGCTGATGCAGCACCCGGCGCTTTTCGCCGGTGTTGATGACCTCGCCATCCAGCAGCGCCTGGTACTTCTGCACCAGCTGGGCTTCGTCGGCCAGTTCACACAGCGCTGCGAGTACCTCGTCGTCCACGGCCTTCGCCGCGTAATTGTACACCAGGCCGCCGGCCATGGGCACACAGTATTTCGCCACGCGCTTCGCGCCGTCCTCGCCCGCCATCGCCTGGGGCAGGTTCACCCGGTCTTTCATGCCGGTGAGCTTTTTGAAGGCCGCCAGTGTATCCAGGTTTTTCCAGGAAATCATCGCAAACACCCTTTCTTTGTCAGTGATATACGCTTATAAACTACGTCGTTTTTATTATAGCGAAAACCATGGCGATTGTGGTGAATTTTAGTCAGGCGTGGCTTGCAAATTTCGCAGGCTTACTGGCGGTAAGTCAAGGAATTTGCAGGCTGCGGATGGCTGAAAGTCATCCGTCAGGTTGCCACCCATATTGTGCGGTATTTCCTTAACATCGTGTCATTTGAACAGCGCCATGTCAGACCTTGCGCAGGTACTTCGCCTGCACCCAGCCATAGTGGCCGCTGAGGTTGATCTGAACCCAACTGTTGCTCTTTTTGACGATGCGAACCTTCTTGTTCGTCTTCAGCGTGCCCAGGTACTTCGAACTGGACTTGGCCTTGGCGTACACGGGCAGCTTCTTGATCGCCTTGTACTTGGCGGAGGGCATGGCCGTGACGGACGTCAGGTATTTCGGGTCTACCCAGCCGGAACCGTTGTAGAACGCGACCTTCCACCAGCCGCTCTTCTTGGACTTGTACACGACCACCGTACCCGGCTTCAGGCGCGTTACCTCGTCTCCCCAGGGTCCTGAATGGACGATGAGATGCTCGCCACCGGTGTTGGTGACCACATAAGCCCCGTTGGGCTTGCTGGACGCAAACGCCGGCATCGCGGACATGATCAGCATCGTGGCGATCAGCACCAGGCTCAGCGTTCTCCTGACGACATTGGACTTCCTCATTGACAATACCCCTCCTCCAATCGCGCCACACGTTCCCAAACGCGGGCAGATCGATTTAATTGACTATATTGTAACATACAAAATGACACGATGCAAGCCCAATGTAATGGCACTTTGTACTTTTTTTGACGACAATATGACGTTCCCGCTGCACCTAACACAGGCGGATGCCATATATCTTGCAATCCCGGGTGCCGACAACCAGCACGTCGTCGAACACGGCGGGGCTGCCCTCGATCAGGCCCTTCAACTGGATGCCCCCCAGCTTCCTGCCATCTGCCGGGTCATACATGCGCAACATCCCCCGCCCGGTGCCATTGCCCACCACCAGCACGCCAGTGCCATCCGGCCGATACACCAGCACAGGCGATGACCAGGAACTGCAGCCGATGTCCTTTTCCCAGGCGAGACTGCCGTCCACCTTGTTGAAACAGAACAGCGTGCCACCGCCCTCGGTTCGGCTGATAGTAAAGTACACAAAATCTGCGTAGGCCCCTGCCCCCACTGCCGGCGAGGCAAAGCCACCGCCGCCGTTCTCGCCGTCAGAGGTGCACTTCACCGAAAAGCTCCAATCCGAGATACCGGTCATGGCATCCACCCGTCGCATGGTGCAGCGGCCCGACTTGCCCTGCTTGTCCACCTGGTTGACGGTATACAGCGCAAGCTTGCCGTCGGCCTCCCGATCCAGGGCGATGGATGCGTCGGTATCATCGCCGGCGTCCAGCAGCCAAATGGGCTTCATGGTTTCCAGTTCCATACAGGTGAGCAGACCCGAGTTGTCCGCGAACCAGGCGTAGCCGCCCCAGGCTGCCACGGAGTTTTCAATGCCCAGCTCCTTGGATACCGCGGATTTGTACCGGTAGGTTGTCACCCTGGGCGAAATCGAGATCGTCATCGCGTCCCGGTCGAAATCCGTATTCAGCAAAATCCGATAGAACAGGCCGTTCTCCCCGCCCAGGATTACGGTGTCCGTCGCCCCGTCCACCAGGCAGGAACCGTCGAAGGATCCGTGGTTGCGCAGGCAGAGGCTGTCGTGGCCGTCCAGAAAGAACAGCTCCCGCTGGTCGATCAGGCTGTAAACCCGCCAGCCGATGGCGCCGGTCTTGCCGTTGGCCTTGGAAATGCCCTGCCCCACGTACAACAGCGGATATCCCCGGGGATCGACGGACACGCTGCCCTTGATGGGAAAGCCCAGCTTGATGGGCGGCCGGGTGGGCTCGCCGGTGTCGGCTTCGAAGAAGTAGATGTTGCCGTCAAGCGTGCCATATATGCCCTCGACCAGGTCGGATCGGGATTGAAATGCCGGGGCGATATTCATGCCTTTGCGCAGGTCCTCCGGCCAGCGCACCAGCACGGGCTGGCCGGTCCAGCCCACACCCGTCCAGCGGGTGTAGCCGCTGTCGATGGAGCCGATGCGCTGGTTCCAGAGCTCCTTGAAATCCTGGGACTCCAGCATGGCGGTGCCGTAGGCGCCATTCTGGCGCAGGTTTCCACCCCGGAAGGTAACCACGCCCTGCAGCGCCGTATAGGCTCCATCCTCCGGAAAGTACAGCGCCTCCTTCGAATGATAGTCGTCCACCCGCTGCCCGTCGTCGTAGAGCTCCCAGGCGTATTTCCACCCCGGATAGTCGGGACGCTGCTCCTCCGGGGGATTGGGCGAGAGCGTTGTCACGACAGGTGTCGGCGCTTCGGTGGGTTCCGGGGTAGGTTCAGGGGTGGGCGCAGCTGTGGGTTCGGCGGTAAGCAGCGGGATGGGCTCAAGCGTGATCTCCGGCAGCACGTCCGTCGCCAGCGGCAGTGTTGCCTCCGAAACCGTTGGGGCACTGGCATCCTGCTTCTGTCGCCTCAACACGCCGACAGCCGCCACCCCCACAACCGCCAGGACGCACAGAAGCGCCCCGGTGATGATATACCGCCGGGTACGCAGGCGTCGACTGGCGCGCCTGCCCCGCTTGCGATGCTGGGTGGGGCGCTGTCGCCGGTGATCCCGATTGTCTCTCTTATTCATGGATGGTCCTTTCAGGGAGAGGTAGTATATGCTGATTTATCGGTCAACAGCCCGACAAATCAGAATTGATATCACTTTACCATATTCTGCCACGCTTGTCCATCCCTCTTGTGGAAAGAAACAGGCGGCAGCGCTCAACCGAGAGTGCTGCCGCCTGCTGTACTTCGCGCTTGAATTATTCGATCACGCCTCCCTCGACCACCAGGTTGTCGGGATCCACGGCATCGCCGTACACGTCCTTCAGCGTGGCTTCGTAGTCGGCATGGAAGAACTGCTCGGCCGCCAGGGCCCTGATCTCATCATTGATGTAGGTCAGCACGGTGTCGTTGCCCTTCTGCACCGCGGGGGCGATGGTATCCAGGCTGCCCAGGCTCTCAATGCCCACGGTGAAGCCGGGGTTCTCGATGGCCCAGGCCAGCACCTCGGTGTTGTCGGTGGACAGGGCGTCGCCACGGCCGTCCAGCAGGGCGTTGAAGGTTTCGGTGTAGGTATCGAACTTCAGCAACTCCACGTCGGGTTCGTTGGCGGTAAACCAGGTCTCGGCAGTGGTACCCTTTGAGACGATCAGCTTCTTGCCCCGCAGCTCCTCGATGGAGGTTATCAGTGCGGCATCCGGGCTGACCACGCCCAGGGCTACCTTCATGTAGGGCAGCGCAAAGTCCACCACCTCGGCCCGCTCGGGGGTCACGGTGAAATTGGCCAGTATGATGTCCACCTTGGCGCTGGTCAGGTACTCCACCCGGTTGGGTGCGTCCACGCTCACCAGCTCCAGCTCCACGCCCAGATCCTCGGCAAGGCGACGGGCAAAGTAGACGTCATAGCCCTGGTACTCGCCGTACTCGTCCACATAGCCAAAGGGTTTCTTGTCGGAGAACACGCCGATGACCAGCTTGCCGCTCTCCTTGATTTCGTCGAGGTTGCGGGCCTTGGCGTCGGCCAGGGCGCCGGTGGCGAGGGACAGCACCAGGATCAGGGACAGGATCAACGCAAACAGCTTCTTCATGGTTTTCTCTCCTCTTCTCTTCGTCGATGGGTTTATGGATGAATTCAGGAAATACCGCATAATTAAGGCAGTTGATTGGCGAGTGAATTTGTCGTCAGGCACTGATGCAGATTTCGCAGGTTTACTGGCGGTATATCAAGAAAGCTGCATCAGATGACTGGCGAAAAAGGCGCCGCCAGATGTGCCACGTATTGTGCGGCATTTCCACCGCAGGCTTACTGGTTGCAAGTCAAGGTTTTTCAACACAGAAATGCAGCCTGATGGCCCGAAAATGCGCTTCAGGCATTTTAGAAACACACTCTAAACAACAGGCCGGATTGGACGATCTGCGCATCCAATCCGGCCTGTTGTTTCCCGCCTATACGCTTGCAGGCTTGCACGCTAAGACGGCCGACAGGGCATTGGATGGCACCCCCGGCTCATACAACACATGCAAATGCGGTTCAAGTCGCGGAACATGGCGGGCGCCTCCCTTCTTTGTCTATCGGATATATAGTATTATATATCCAGTGCAATCGCCTGTCAAGAACTTTACACCTATTTAACCGTATCGAATTCGAACGTCTCAAGAAACGCCCTGGCGCGCTGGGTCTGGGGATGGTGGAAGAAGTCTGCAGGCTTGCCCTGCTCCACAATATTGCCCCGCTCCAAAAACAGTACCCTGTCGGCCACCGCTTCGGCAAAGCGCATCTCGTGGGTCACGATCATCATGGTCATGCCATCCCGGGCCAAATCCAGCACCACATTCAAAACCTCACGAACCATCTCCGGGTCCAGGGCTGCGGTAATCTCGTCCAGCAACAGGAGCCTCGGCTTCATCAGCATAGCCCGCACCAGCGCCACCCGCTGCTTCTGACCGCCGGACAGCTGCCGCGGCAAGGCGTGCAGCTTGTCCGCCAGGCCCACGCGGGAAAGCGCCCGCACAGCCTCGGACTCCACCTCGTCCTTGTTCCGCTTCAGCGCCTTTACCGGACCGAGGGACAGGTTGCTCAGCACATCCATGTGGGGAAACAGGTCGTAGCTCTGGAACACCATTCCGATCTGGCGGCGTACCTGCACCATGTCCATGCCGGAGATGGGCTTTCCGTCCAGCAGTATCTCCCCGCTATCCGGGGTCTCCAGGCCGTTGACACACCGCAGTAGCGTGCTCTTGCCGCATCCACTGGGCCCAATCACCACCACGACCTCACCGTCCCCCATGGCCAGGGATACGCCGTCCAGCACGCCGTTGCCGTCGAAGCTTTTTTTCAGGTTTTTGATTTCAAGAACGTCGTCGGTCAACGTGCCCCGGCACGCCTCCCTCCTCCGCCTTGCACTGACGAATTCATTCGGCGCATTCTGTACGAATAATTTATGCACAGTCCCTTAGGATGCAGATTCTTCGACTTCGGCTTCGCCTGCGCTCAGAATGACAACAATGGCATAACCTGTCATACTGAGTGGAGCGTCAGCGAAGTCGAAGGATCTTTCGTCGCCTCCCTAACACGCCCAGCGCTTCTCCAGATGCCTTGCCAACAGCGAAATGGGCCAACACGCCAGGAAGTACAGCAGGAATACCGCGCCGTAGACCCATACCGCGCCCTGAGGCGCATCGTATCGGGCGGCGTCAATGATTTGGCTGCCCACCTTCAGCACCTCCACCACGCCAATGAGCATCACCAGCGATGTGGTTTTGATCATGCGGGTGGCCAGGTTGATGGCCTGAGGCACAAGCCTCCGGGCTGCCTGGGGCAGCAGTACGAAGCGCCACACCTGCCCCTGGGTCAGCCCCAATGCCGCGCCGCTCTCCCGCTGGTGGCGGGGAATCGAGGTGATCGCCCCGCGAACCAGGTCGCCCATCTCCCCTGCGCCCCAAAAGGTGAACACGATCACCGCCGCCGTCTCACCGGACATCTGCAGGTTGAAGGCCTTCGCCATTCCAAAGTACACGAGGAACAACAGCACCAGCTGGGGCACGATGCGCACCGTCTCCAGCCACAGCCGCATCAGCGCCCGGATGACCGGGTTTTTTCTGGTCATCAGAACCCCGACTACCAGGCCCAAAGCCACCGACAGCGCCACCGACACCAGCGACAGCTTCAGCGTCACCCCCAGGCCCCCCAGCAGGCGGGCCGGGTTGTTGCCCTTAAACAGCACCGCCAAATCCCGCATGGCGCAGCCTCCTTTCGAGCAGGGTGAAAGCGATTGAGATCGGCAGCAACAGCGCCAGATACGACAGCGTCAGCATCAGCAGCGCCTCGTCCGTCTTGTAATACATAC
>ONJE01000179.1 GCA_900318045.1 uncultured Eubacteriales bacterium | reverse complement strand
AGACTTCAACCTCGCTGAATTCAGGGCCAGGAAGCGGATCGACCGGCTGACCGACAGCCGGGTGGCCGCCATGGAGGCAGTGCCGGAGGCCGTGAAGCTGGCCATGACGAGCATCATCAGGGTCGACGGCGCCGTGGGCGTGGACGCCCGGGCCGGCGCGCCCCTGGTGGCCTCCTTCACCAATGACGGTTATTCCGAGAGCTACGGCAGCGCCGCCGACCAGACTGCTGGCGTCGAAAGGCAGCTGAATGAGGAAATCAGGCGGCTGCTGTACGGCGTGAAGGACGACAACGGCGTGCCGCTGCTGTACAGGGGGGTGGTCCTGTGAGCGTCCGAGCAAAGCGAGGATCGAGCCTGCAAGCGCAGCGTAGCAAGACGCGGGCAGTTCGCGAAGCGCTGCCCCAAAGGGGCAGGATTCCCGCGACCAAGCGAAGCGAAGGGGGCGGGGCGAAATGAAGTTATGTAGTGATACCATCACCGTGTTCAACGCGCGGGTGGACCCGGAGACGGGGGGCAACGTGTGGGTGCCGACGGTCATTGCCGGCGCGGGCTGGTACATGACAGATGCTTCCACCGTGGACGCCAGCAAGGGCGGGCTGGTTGCGGCGAACAGGGCGACCATACGGATCCCGGCGGAGGCCGACTTTGGCGGGAAGGCCTACGCCGACCCCGTGCGCTACGCGAGCGCCGGGGATGTGTCCGGGCTGTGGACGCTGAAGGGCGGCGACATCGTGGTCAAGGCGGCGGTGAACGGCGCGGACTGGACGCCGGCGCGGCTGAAGGCGGCCTATGCCGAGTGCGTGACCGTGCTGGCGGTGACCGACAACCGGAGGGGGCCGAGGGCGGCGCATTGGCGCGTCACGGGGACGTGAGAACCGGGGCAGCACGAGCGACGAGGACCTCATCCGTCTTTTCCCGAACAATGCAAGCATTTTCGGGAAAATCCACCTTCCCCAGAGGGGAAGGCTTGGGGGAGGGGAACGACCTCTTCCGACTCCGGCAGAGCCGGAGCCACCTTCCCCTGCTTCCGCGCTTGCGCCAGGGGAAGGCTTGGGAGGCGTGTGTTTTCCATCAGCGCACGGCTGGAGGCGAACCTGGGGCCGAATGATCGGATGATGGCCTACGGGCTGGAGAAGGGTATGTAACCTGAAACCTATAGAGAGCGACTGAAAGGAGCGAGGGCCGTATGCCTGACATCAACAACACCGAGGCCCTCCGGGCGTGGCTGCGGCGCTGCCCCGTGATCGAGCGCGCGCGGGCCTTCGGCGTGGACTACCTGGCCGAGAACGGCAGCTATTCGCTGGACGCGACGCCGACGGCGCTGCGCTACCGGGAGAACATACTGGGCGAGATGGTGCTCAGGGACGTGCAGGAGCAGAACTTTGTATTTGCCTCCCGCGAGCCCTACGGCGACGCGTTCCAGCAGAACCTCGACAACCTGGGCGTGATGCAGGACGTGGCCGCGTGGATCATCGACCGCAACAACGCCCGAGACTTTCCCGACTGGTACGGCGGCGAGGTGGTGGCCATCGTGCCCACCATCAGCGGCTATCCCATAGCCATGGGCAGCGCGTTCGCGCGCTACCAGATACAGCTTAAAATCACTTACAGGGTGAGTGATTTACGAGGGATTAGTGGTTAGTGGTTAGTGGTTAGTGGTTAGTGGTGGTGCAAATCCTGACGGATTTGTTTTGATTAAAGGGGAACGGCAGAGGTTTCAACGCTTCTCAGTCCTCTTTTATTCAAAGAAATCCGGAGGATTTCAACCTTCACTAGCCACTAATCACTGGCCACTAGCCACTAAAACAATCGACTGAAAGGAGCGAATGAACTATGCCTGATACGATTACCGGCAAGATTGCGCGCAAGTACATGGGGCACTTCCTGGACGCCTCCTTCATGGGCAATACCCCGGTGCTGTACCGCCTGGGCAAGGACCTGGAGGAGTACAACGTCGAGATGAACCCCAACGGCGAGCAGAAGCAGAACATCCTGGGCGAGAACACCTACCAGCTGAGCGGCTACGAGGTCAGCGCAAGCGCTGAGCCGTACTACGCCGTGGTGGGCGACGCGCTGTTCGAGAAGCTGCAGCACATCATCGACACCCAGGCCACCGACGACACGCTGAAGACCTACGCCTACGAGGTGCACCTGTGGGAGGCCGGCACTGCTGCGGGCACGCTGGTGGCCTACCGGCAGGAGTGCTACGTGGTGCCCACGAGCTACGGCGGCGACACCACCGGCTACCAGATTCCCTTCGAGGTCCACTACGTGGGAGAGAAGGTGCTGGGCGACTTCACTCCCGCCAGCGGGTCCACTCCGGCGAGCTGGGCGGCTGTGACGGCGTGATGACAATGAGGGCGGAGCGGGTGCAGAACCCCTCCGCCTGCTTCGCAGGCACCTCCCCTTGGCGCAAGCGCGGAAGCAGGGGAGGCTTTTGGAGGAGGACATGATCATGGCAGAAAACATGAACTTCGCAATCACCGTGGACGACGGCTCGCGCCGCGTCCCGATTTTGAATATGGACGGGGAGGAGATCGGCGCGTTCCGGTTCCACCCGACGGATATCGGCATCATCGACCGCTACAACCGCATGGCGGAGCAGTTTGACGCCATCACCGAGCCCCTGGAGGGGCTGAACCTGGCCGAGGAGGGCGCAATGGACCTGGACGACCCGAGGCTGGTGGAGGCGCTGGGAGAGGCGGAGAAGCGCCTGTATGACGCGGTGAACCGGCTGTTTGGCAGCGAGGACGCGGCGGGGGCGTTCTTTGGGACCATGCACCCCTTCAGCCCGGTAAGCGGCGAGTTCTACGCCACGCAGGTGCTGCAGAAGGTGGGGCAGTTCATCGGCGCGCAGTTTGACACCGAGACGAGGGCGATGTCGAAGAGGGCGAAGAAGTATCTGAAGTGAAATGAGTCACGGGGACAGGTACCTTGACTCACGAAAGGAATGAGTCAGGGAACCTGTCCCCATGACTCATTGGAGGGGTTATGATCTTTGATTTGCCGACGGCGCTGGAGTTTGGCGGGCGAAAGTGGGCCATCAACAGTGATTATAGGGATGTGCTGCGGACGCTGACGGCGTTTGAAGACCCAAATCTGGAGAACGAGGAGAAGGCGTATATCTGTCTGCACAACACCTATCCCGACCTGGACGAGATACCGGGGGAGCATTTGCAGGCGGCGTTTGACGCGGCGGTGGCGTTCATCGACCACGGCAGCGCGGACGACGGCAGGCCAAGCCCCCGGACGATGGACTGGACCCAGGACGCGAACCTGATCTTCCCGGCGGTAAACAAGGCCGCGGGCTTCGAGGTGCGCGGCGTGGACTACATGCACTGGTGGACGTTCATAGGGTATTTCATGGAAATCCGGGACACCACCTACGCGACGATCCTCAGCCTTCGCGGGAAGAAGGCCCGGGGCAAGAAGCTGGAGAAGGACGAGAAGGAATTCTGGCAGCACAACCGGGGGCTGTGCGAGCTGCAGAAGCGGTATACCGAGGAAGAGCTGGCAGAGCAGGAACGGTTGAAGGCGATTTTGGGATGACGGAGGCAGGCCTGCATCGAGTGGGGATGAATGAGTCACGGGGACAGGATGCTTGACTCATGAAAGGAATGAGTCAGGGAACCTGTCCCCGTGACTCACGAGCTGAAGAAGCGGTATACCGAGGAAGAGCTGGCGGAGCAGGAGCGGTTGAAGGCGATTTTGGGTTGACGGAGGCAGGCCTGCATCGAGTGGGGATGAATGAGTCACGGGGACAGGATGCGTGACTCATGAGAGGAATGAGTCAGGGAACCTGTCCCCGTGACTCATGAACAGTGCCTGGTGGCGGCCAATCAAGGGAAATCAACGCACAAATGCAGGCAAATCCACTCGAAACTGCACATCCCTCATTTTAGAAACCCACTCTAGTTCACCGAGGTTTTAGGTTTTAGGAGGAACGGCGGCAGCCGCTATTCCTGTTCCCTGTTCCCTAATCTGCACCACCACTAATCACTAATCACTAACCACTAACCACTAACCCCTAATCCCTAATCCCTATTCCCTATTCCCTAATTCTCTAAGGAAGGTGATCCCATGTCCAATTACAGCATCACCGTCGATACGGGCGCGTCTTCGCGGCGGTATTCCGATGCGGAGCTGCTGTCGTTCTACCGCAACACCGGCATCATGCAATCGGCGCTGGAATCGATGAAGGGCAGCGTGCGGGGGCTGCGCTCAGGCTTCCAGGGGGCCGCCCGGTGCCTTTCGCGGATGGGCTTTGCCGTGCGGGGCGTGCTGTCGGGGCTGATGGACACCCGAAACGTGGTGGACGGGCTGCGCGCGGGCATGAAAAACCTGTACGCCTACAGCAAAACCTGGTGGAAATCCTTCGCGGGGACGCTGCAATCGCTGTCGGCGAACGCGGTCTACCTTCGCAACAGCCTGGCGGCGATGGCCGCGCCGCTGATGAACGCGCTGGCCCCGGCCATCGAATACGTCACGGACAGGCTGGTGGGCCTGTTCAACCTGCTGAACCAGTTCTTCGCCCGGCTGACCGGCGCTTCCACCTACGTGGCGGCGAAGCGGGCGGCGGGGGGCGTCGGCGCGGTGGGCCGGGCGGCCGCCAATGCCTCGGGCGAAGTGAAGGAACTGAAGCGCCAGCTGGCGGACTTTGACGACCTGAACGTGCTCAGCGCGGTGGAAACCGGCGGCGGCTCCGGCTCCGGCGGCTCCGGCAGCGGCGGCGGCGCGGGCATGGCGTTCGAGGAGCGGGAGATCGAGGGCGGGCTGGCGGCGTTCGTGGACGCGCTGAAGGCTGCGTTCAACGCCGGCGACTGGCAGGCGCTGGGCACGCTCATCGGCGACAGGATCAACGCGCTGGTCGATTCGGTGGACTGGGCCGCCGTTGGCGCGAAGGTGGGCTATTACGTCAACGGCCTGTTCTCCACCGCCTACTGGACGCTGGAGACCACCAATTTCACCAACATCGGCGCGCGCGTGGCCGAACTCCTGAACAATGCCCTGGCGGAGATCGACTTCAACACCGTCGGGGGCACCGTCGCGCTGCTGTTCACGTCGCTGGCAGAGACCGTCGCCGGGTTCGTGGATGAATTCGACTGGGTACAGTTCGCCGAAAAGCTGGCGGACGGCGTGAACGGCTTTGCCTTGAAGCTGGGGGAAAAGCTGGATGCCATCGACTGGGCGGGGCTGGCCCTGCGGCTGACCGAAGGGCTGAACGCCTTCATCGCCCGCACGGACTGGGCGGGCGTGGGGGACACGCTGGGCGGCCGGTTCAACGACCTGCTGGCCATACTCGGCTCGGCCTCGGCCAATTTCGACTGGAAGGGCGCGGGCGAGGCGCTGGCCGCCGGTGTGAACGGCATGGTAAGGCGGGTGGACTGGGCGGCCATCGGCCAGTGGCTGAACGATACGCTGCTGGGCGTGGTGGACTTCGGCATCGCCTTCTTCGAGGGCTTCGACGCCAAGGCCTTTGCCGACGGGCTGGAGAAGGCCCTGGCGAAGGTGGATTGGGACGCCATCTCCCAAAAGCTGCTGACCCTGTTCCAGGCGGCGCTTAAAAAGCTGGGCGAGGCCTTCGGCGCGCTGCTGTTCGGCGGCAGCGCCGATGTGAAGCTGAACCTGGGGCTGCTGCGGGACGGCTGGGAAACCCTCGCCAAGTGGCTGGGCATCGACAAGCCGCTGTCGGCGCTGGTCGGGCTGCTGCGGGACAACTGGCAGACCATTGCCAGGTGGCTGGGCATTGAAA
>ONJE01000223.1 GCA_900318045.1 uncultured Eubacteriales bacterium | reverse complement strand
TCGAATAAGATATTATATCATTGAACAGGGCCTTCTCTTCCTGCTTTGAAAGATCGGCGGAATCCCTTGCCCGCTGGCTCTCCCGAAGAATCATTTCGTTCATGCCCAGCACCGCATTGATCGGTGTGCGGATCTCATGGCTCATGTTGGCCAGAAAATCACTTTTTGCCTGATTTGCCTGGTTGACTTTTTCCATCGCCTTATCCTGGTTGATCTTTGCTTTTACCATTTCATATTGAGCCATGGCACACATCAGCGTTTCTGCCAGATACATGATGGGCAGCCGCTGATAGTACATTTCCGGAAACGTGTACCCCAAGAAGCGCAGCGGTGTCCACATATACACAACCATAATCAGGAAGAAGACAAAACAGAATATTGAGGAATAGAAAAGATTAAAAAAGTAAAAACAGGCGGGTGCCGCGGCAAAGAACAGAAAGATGCTCGTGCCCCCTGTGCCGCCGGTATATAAAAAGATCGAAAAGGTGATCCAGTACACGAAACACTGGATTATCACGGCAATGTGCATGAATACCATTCGCCGCGGATGCTTTCCGAACTTGCAATAGGTCATGATCCCCAAAGCAATCGCGGTCATCACAGCACAAAAGAGTGCCAACAGACCGATCGAAGGAATTCCCCTGATATAATTCTCAACGGACAGATATATGCAGAAGAGGGTTAAAAACGTATAGATCGCAATAGATTTTGTAAGATCTACGACGATGTATTTGGGATTGATTTTGACTCTTCTCATATAGATTTCACTCTCCTGTAGAGATGCTCCAGTGCAATCCCGGGAATTCGGACACGCGTGGGAATCACTTCTCCCTCAATATGTAATCCTTGTCTTCTTCGATCATGGTCAGCATAATATCCGCAAAAGCAGGGTCAAATTGTTTCCCTTTTCCATTTTTGATTTCATTCCTTACGATATCCTGCGGAAGGATACCGCGATAGCTGCGTCGACTGGTCATGGCGTCGTAAGCATCCGCCACGGCGATGATCCGGGCCTCTTCGGGGATTTTGTCGCCGGACAGCCCATCCGGATAGCCCGTGCCGTCGTAGCGTTCATGGTGCCAGCGTGCACCGACTGCCAGCTTGGGCCGCTCCCGGATGTTCTTCAATATGCGGTCGCCCATGACAGGGTGGGTCTTGATCTGGGCATACTCCTCCTCGGTAAGTTTGGCGGGCTTGTTGATGACGGCGTCCGGTACACCGATCTTGCCCACGTCGTGCAAAAGACCCATCATATAGATCTCGTCCTGTCGTTTCTGGCTGTAGCCAAAACGTCGTGCGATTTCTCTTGTATATTTTGCCACTCGCCCGGAATGGCCGTTGGTGTAGTTGTCTTTTGCGTCGATGGCCTCTGCCAGGGTTTGCACGATGCGCAGGGAGAGGTTTTCGTTCTCTTGCGTCTTGATTTCCACCTCGTCGGCCAGGTTCTTTTGGAGCCTGACCAGCTCGATGATGTGCCTGACACGAAGTGTGAGAACCTCCGGCACGAACGGCTTTTTGATAAAGTCCATCGCCCCAAGCTCCAAACCTCTCATCTCTGATTCGGCGTTTTCGTCTGCTGTGAGGAATATGACTGGAATCTCCTGCCCTGACGACGTCTCCTGCTTCAGTCGTCGCAGGGTCTCAAAACCATCCATCTCCGGCATACGCACGTCCAGGAGAATCAGGTCTGGCCGGTTGTCCCGGACGTAATCCAGGAGCGCCCTGCCTGATTTCAGGGCGGTCACACGCATGTGCTGCCTGCTCAGGATCGTGCCCGCCATTTTGAGGTTGGTGACGTCGTCATCGACCACGACCACCCAGTCGACGCCCTTGCGGTTGTGCGCCGCCGATTTGCCGTCGTCCAGATCCACCCGCCGGACCTCGGAGTCGATGCCGGTGATGGGCCCGTACTCGGTTCGCTTCCATTCGTCAATCACCCTGAATATCACATGTGCGATATCTGATTCATGCACCTCCGGCAGCAGCAGGAAGACCTGGTTCTCTCCACTCTCCAGCATCATGTCGCTTTCGCGCAAGGTGTGCTGCAGCTGGCGACGGAACTGCGTCATGATCTCCGCGCGCATGGTTTCGGAGGTGTCCTTCGGCATCTCTACCGTGAACAGCACCTGGAACGCGATACCGTGATAGCGCTCCATATAACGGAGCATGTGCCGGTAGACATTGCCGAACACTTCCCGACCCATCCACATGCCGTTGCTGGCGTCGTTACACTCTTCGAGAGAGGAGGCAATTTCCTCCAAATTACTCCGGGTCGGCACGCTGTTCCGTTCGCGCTTTTCGCGCAGGGCGAGGAGCTCCTGCACGCGCGCCGTCAACATGGCCGGTTCGAGCGGCTTGTTGATGATGCCTGCCGCGCCCTTCGCCTGCGCCGACTCCTCCTGATCCCGGTTCCCAGGCTCCGCCATGAGGAGCACGGGTATGTCTTCGCCAGGCTTCGCAGCCCGCTGCAAGGCTGATATGGCTTCAAATCCGCCGAGCTCCCATATGACGTTGCCCAGCAGGATCAGATCCGGTTGGTTGTCCCTGAGAAAATCAAGCAGCGTCTGCGCGGATTTGAAGCCGGTCACGCGCATCTTCTGCCGGCACAGTATTTGTCCTGCGTCCCGCAGGGTTGAGACATCACTGTCGGCGACCACGATCCAGTTCATATTCTCTGCCTCCCCTCTCTGGTAGTGAATCTCCTGCCTTTACATTATTGCCTGTCGCGGCGCATTCGGTTGCGGCCTCGTCCCGCTCCTACTGCGGCATAAATTCCAGCACATCGCCACACTCCGCGTCCGGCGCGCTTCCAAACAGGTCGCGGATGGCCGTCACCGTCGCATCGTATTGCAGGAGCATATTCTCGTGTTCCTGGTCGATAACAGATGCGCAACCCCGGTCCGCCGCAGCCTCCATGCGCTCGGCGACGCGGGAAAGGTCCAGCGCGCCAATCGTGCGAGACGAGCTTTTCAGGCCGTGAACCAATATGCCATAGTTCTGCCAGTCCCGGGCTGCGCGGGCTTCCCGCAGCTTTTGCGCCTTGTCCCCCGCCTCCCGCTCATATTCCATCAGCACCGAGCGATAGAAGTCCGCGTCGCCCTGGCAGCTGCGCAGGCCGGCTTCGGGCCGGATGCCCGCAGTGCGCAATGCCTCGAACGCACTGTCCCCGGTCTCGAACGCCTCGTCCGGCCTGACCCGGACGACCTTCTCCGGGGGCAGGTATCGCATCAACATGTCCTCCAGCGAGCCGCCGTCGATGGGCTTGGTCAGATAGTCGTTGAAACCCGCCGCCAGGTACTTCTCCCGCGCGCCGCTGACGGCGTCTGCGGTCAGGCAGATCACCGGGGTCTCCCGGTTCAGAACGTCCTCCCGGATACGCCCCATGGTCTCTGTACCGTCCATTTCCGGCATGCGCTGGTCCATCAGGATCAGGTCATAGCGAACCGACTGCGCCATGAGGATGGCCTTCGCGCCACTGTCAGCGGTATCGGCGACGATCTCCGTCTTCTTCAGCAATCCCGTCACCACCGCAAGATTCATGCGGGTGTCGTCCACAATCAGTATCCGGGCCTCCGGCGCGTGGAAGCTCTCGGGGCGCGCGCGGTTCTCCCGGATACTCCGCTCAAAGCGCTCCCGAAAATTCCCCACCGGATCGCGGGAGACGACACCCTGGGGAATGGTGGCTGTGAACGTGGAGCCCTCGCCGTAAACGCTCTTCACCTCTATAGCGCCACCCATCATGTTCAGAAGCCTCTGTGTGATAGCCAGGCCCAAGCCTGTGCCCTCGATGGTGCTGTTTCGTTCCAAATCCATCCTCTCGAATTTGTCGAACAGCCGGTCCATGTCCTCCGGGCGGATGCCAATGCCCGTATCCTGCACGGAGATGACCAGATTGACGCGCCCCTCCCCGATGTCGTCACCCTCACGCATGGAAAGGGATATGCTGCCGGAATCGGTGTACTTCACGGCGTTGGACAGCAGGTTGGTGATCACTTGCCGCACCCGCACCTCGTCTCCGTACAGGCCGTCTGGAAGGTTCGGGTCCACGTCCACCCGGAACGCCAGCTCTTTCGAGCTGGCCTTGAAGGCGATCATGTTGCTCACGTTGTTGAGCAGCGAGCTCAGCTTGTACTCCCCCTCGGCGATCTCCAGCTTGCCTGCCTCGATCTTGGAGAAGTCCAGTATGTCTTTGATGATTGCCAGCAGGCTGTTGCCGGCGCTGTCAATGTTCGCGGCGTACAGGCTGATGCTCTCAAATGCCTTGCGCTCCTCCGTCGCACCGTCCATGGCCTCCCGGATCTCCCGCATGATCATCTCGTTCATACCCAACACGGCGTTGATGGGCGTTCGAATCTCATGTGACATCTCCGCCAAGAAATCGCTCTTGGCTTTGTTGGCCTGGTCCGCAGCCTCCTTGGCCAGCTTAAACACCTGGGTCTCGTAGGCCTGTTGCTGCTCCTCGATCTTCAGTGCCTCCATCTGGCGGGAATAGCTCTGCTCGTTCCGATAGCCAAGATAGTAGAACAGCGCGATGAGTATGAATATGATGACGCAGATCAGTATGTTCACCACGAGCTGCTGCCAAACCTCCGCGTACAGCTCCCGGTTGCCAATAGCGATGACCACATACCACTTGTCCAGCAGTGAGTTGACGAACACGGTGTGCCTCTGGCCGTCCAGCGTGGTCTCGAAGCTGCCGTTGCGCGTGCGCAGTATACCTTCCAGAAAGCGGCGCTGTTCGTCGGTCTGGCCAATGTTGCTGCCCTTCAGGTCCTCGTCCTGATGGGCGATGATCATACCTGTGTCATCCACGATAAAGCCGTAGCCCTTGTCCTTGATCTGAAGCGCCGCCATCATCTCCTGGATGCG
>ONJE01000222.1 GCA_900318045.1 uncultured Eubacteriales bacterium | reverse complement strand
CCGGGCTCGACGATCACGCTGAAGGCCGACCGGACGCTCTGGGCCCAGTGGGTCAAGGCCGAGGACAGCTGGTTCGTCGTGTACGACGCCAACGGCGGCGCGAAGGCGCCCAAGACGCAGATCGTCAGGCAGGGGGAAGACGCCAGCCTGTCCAAAGAGCTTCCCGAGGCGGATGATATGATCTTCAGGGGTTGGACGACGGATCCTGCGTCGTCAAAGGTCAAATACAACCCCGGGGATGTGCTGCCCTATGACAGCCGGGAGAACGTGGTGGTGCTCTATGCCGTGTGGGAGAAGATCGCCGCGCCGGATTACACGCTGCTGGCCGGCATGACCGTGCCCGGTTGCGACGATAAGGCGCTCAGGATCGAGTGGACGAGGGTGCAGGGCGCGAATGGCTACGATGTATTCTTCGTCAAGTGCGGCATGAGCTTCAAGCTGAAGCAGACGGTTTCCGCCAATATCAGCCGTATTCGCATCTCCGGTTTGGACAAGCGGACGTGCTACAAGGCCTATGTGAAAGCCTGGAAGAAGGTCAACGGGAAGAAGGTCTACATCGGTGATGCCAGCCCTGAGGTGCACGCCATCACCGGCGGGTACAACAGCAAATACTGCAACGCCAAATCAGTGAAGCTGAATAAGAGCAGCCTGACCATGAAGGCCGGCAACAGCGAGACGCTGAAAGCGACGGTCCAGAAGGTCAAGAGCGACAGGGAGCTGCTGAACCACACCGCGAAGGTGCGCTACTACAGCAGCGACACCAATGTCGCCACGGTCAATGAAAACGGCAAGGTTACGGCCGTGGCTGAGGGCAAGTGCAGGATATGGGCCATCGCCACCAACGGCGTGCGCACGAGCGCCGCGGTGACGGTGAAGTGACATAAAACTACGACGGCTACGACGGGTAAAAATGATTGACGGGGATGGGTCCAAGCGCCCATCCCCCGGTTTTTTGGGATTGTTCATGATTGGAAAAATGGAACGCTATCCGGCTCGGCGACATCCGCAGGATGGCGTCGACAATCATTGAAATACACTTTACACTTCCGTCCTATGCTTTTTTTGCAAAATGGTGTATAATGCTTTCAGCGATATATTTTGGAGGCCTTATGTTCGACAAGCTTTTCGTCCGTTCTGGCATGCTGCTGGCCGCGGCCAACCAGCCCTTTGTGTGGCAGGAGCATACCCGGGAGATCATTACCACCGCGCTTTTGAGCATGGTACCCACCTTTGAGGGGCGTTACGCGGTGACAGTGGCCCTGGGCATGGGCATGCCGCCGGTGTTTTCCTACCTGCTGGCGCTGATCTGCTCCAGCATCCCGGTGCCCTTTATACTGCTGCTGCTGCGCCCGGTGCTGGACTGGTTCTACACCCTGCCCATCAAGCCGGTGCAGCGATTTGCCGCCTGGCTGGAGCGCCACGCGGCCAGGAAGCGGGCCTCGATGAACGAGAAGAACCAAAAGGGCATTCGCGGCAAGCTGTCCGCCGACGCGGCGGAGCTGCTGGCGCTGTACATATTCGTGGCCCTGCCCCTGCCGGGCACCGGCGTGTGGACCGGCAGCGCCATCGCCACGCTGTTTGAAATGCCCCGGGGCAAAGCGGCCCTGGTCATATTGCTGGGCAATATGACCGCCTGCCTGATCACGACCCTCGCCGCCACCGGCGTGCTGGCGATATTCTGAAACAATGAGGAAATGTGGCAGTATTTTCAATGCCGCATTTCCCATTCCCAATTCCAAGATTCAATAAAGGAGGTACCCCCCATGCGCTTCGAGCTTCTGCATCCCGCCGACCAGCTGGTCATGATCATGAACCGCATCTACTATTACGGCATGACCACTACCTCCGGCGGCAACCTGTCCATCAGGGACGACAACGGCGACATCTGGATCACGCCTTCCGGCATCGACAAGGGCAACCTCACCCGGGCCGACATGTGTCAGGTCAAGCCCGACGGCACCGTCATCGGGCCCCACAAGCCCTCCGTCGAGCTGCCCTTCCACAGCGAAATTTACCGCCGCCGCCCGGATCTGAAGGGCATACTGCATGCCCATCCGCCGACGCTGGTGGCCTTCAGCCTGGCCCGCAAGATCCCGGACATCTCGCTGATCCCCAACGCCAGCGAGGTCTGTGGCAAGGTGACCTACGCCAAGTATGAAGTGCCCGGCAGCAAGAAGCTGGGCGAGTACATCGCCGCCGAGTTTGAAAAGGGCTACAACACGGTCATGATGGAGAACCACGGCGTGGTCATCGGCCACAAGGATCTGTTCAGCGCCTTCATGGCCTTCGAGACCCTGGACTTCTGCGGTCGGCTGGAGATCGATGCCAAGAAGCTGGGCACACCCCGGAGCCTGACCGAGGACCAGATCGACATCGACCGTTCCATCACCTCTCCCAACCTGGACGAGTTCATCCCCGGCACCCACAGCAGCGAGGAGAACGCAGCCCGCCGCGACCTGTGCGAGTTCATCCACCGCAGTTACGACCAGCGGCTGTTCACCTCCACCCAGGGCACCTTTGCCGTGCGCCTCTCCGACGGCAGCTTCCTGACGACCCCCTACAACAAGGACAGGAAGTACCTGGAGAGCGAGGACATCGTACACATCAAGCGCGGCATGCGGGAGATGGGCAAGAAGCCCAGCCGCGCCGCACGGCTGCTGGAGGAGATCTTCGCCACCCATCCGGAGATCAACGCCGTGATCATCGCCCATCCCCCGGCCATCATGTCCTTCGCGGTGACGGACGCCGAGTTCGACAGCCGCCTGATCCCCGAGAGCTACATCAGCCTGCGGGACGTGGTGCGCATCCCCTACGCCTCCAGCCGCCTGGACATCCAGGGCACCGCGAAGATCTTTGACAGCAAGCACCCGGTGGTCATCGTCAACAACCAGTGCGTGATCGTTACCGGCGCGAGCCTGCTGAATGCCTACGACCGGCTGGAGGTGCTGGAGTACAGCGCCGCGGCCATGATCGCCGCCAAGGATATCGGCGAGGTGGTCTACATCACCGAGGACGAGGTCAAGGCCATCGAAGAAGCGTTCCACCTGGATTGATACCGCAATGATGCAGCGGCGGCGTCTGCGCCGCTACAACCGCAGCCCGCGCCGGATGGTGCGGGCTGTAATCTGTAACGGTGATACGGAATATATGAACATGCGCAAGAATTATCAAAAGACCCTGCGGGCCTGCTACCTGGGCTTTATCACCCAGGCCATCGCGGCGAACTTCGTGCCGCTGCTGTTTTTGACCTTTCACACCGACTACGGCATCCCACTGGGGCAGATCGCGCTGATCTCGTCGGTCTTCTTCCTGACCCAGCTGGTGGTGGACGTGCTGTGCGCCCGCTTCGTGGACGGCATCGGTTACCGCCGGGCCATCGTAGCCTCGGAGGTGGCCTCGGCCCTGGGGCTGATCGGGCTGGCCATCGTGCCCGACCTGTGCCCGAATCCCTTTGCGGGCATATTGGGCTGCGTGGTCATCTACGCCATCGGCAGCGGGCTGATCGAGGTGCTGTGCAGCCCCATCGTGGAGGCCTGTCCCTTTGACAACAAGGAGTCGGTGATGAGCCTGCTGCACTCGTTCTACTGCTGGGGCGCTGTGGGCACCATACTGCTGTCCACGCTGTTCTTCGCTGTTTTTGGCGTACAGCGCTGGCGGCTGCTCTCCTGCCTGTGGGCGCTGATTCCGCTGTACAACATCTACAACTTCGCCACCTGCCCCATCGAGCACCTGGTGGAGGACGGCGAGGGCATGTCCATGGGGCAGCTGTTCGCCACGCCGCTGTTTTGGGTGTCCGTGCTGCTGATGGTGTGCTCCGGGGCCTCCGAGCTGTCCATGGCCCAGTGGGCTTCCGCATTCGCGGAATCCGCCCTGGGGCTGAGCAAGACCCTGGGCGACCTGTTGGGGCCCTGCCTGTTCGCCATCGCCATGGGCATCAGCCGGGTGATTTATGGCAAATACGGCGAAAAGCTCGAACTGACCTGGGCCATGCTGGGCTCCGGGGCGCTGTGCCTGGGATGCTATCTGCTGGCCTCCATCGCCACGAATCCCGTGCTGGGGCTGGTGGGTTGCGTGATGTGCGGCTTTTCGGTGGGCATCATGTGGCCGGGCACCATCAGCATATCCTCCAAGCGCATGCCCCTGGGCGGTACCGCCATGTTTGCGCTGCTGGCCATGGCGGGCGACCTGGGCGGCGCCTTTGGGCCCGGGCTGGTGGGCTGGGCCACCCAGCGCGCCGGCGACGACCTGCGGGCCGGAATGCTGGCGGGCTGTGTGTTTCCCATATTGCTGATCGCGGGGCTGATTGCCATGCGGAGAATGGCAAGGCGATGACCGCGCTGAGTCATGCGGCGCTGTGCAGCTCCTCGACATAGTCGATGTATTCCTCCTGGGTGGGGAAGGCCATGCGGCTGCCGTCCGGCAGGAAGCCGGTATAGCCCTGGCTGGTGTAATAGCCCTTCGGTATGAACATACAAGACACCTCATCTGCTGGATATTCCGTCGGGCGCTTCGCCCTTCGTTCAATGACAGGATAGCAGATGGCGTGTACAAAAAAACGCCCACAACGGGCGTTTTGAATGTTTTGGTGTCCTGAATTTTACCCTTGACGGCAGCTTCCGGTTTGTGGCAGGGGTTCCTTCGACTGTGCTGGCGCGCCGCTCAGTATGACAGGGCGACGCGTTCATTTTTAGAGGCGCCCTTTATTCCCCGTACTGCGCGGCCAGGCGGCGGGCCTCTGCCTTCATTTTATTGACCACGGGGCCGGGGCCGGTAATGCGTATGCCGTCGCCCAAGGCCATGATCCAGCCGAAGAACTGGGCGCTGACGGCCACGTTCACTTTGGCCTCGAAGTGCTCCCCGTCGGTGGGCACCAGCAATATGTCCTTGCCGAAGCGGTCGATCAGCACGCCCACCATGCGGTTTTCGCCCTCCAGCGTCACGGCGGTCTCCTGGCCGCCGAACATGCCAAATACGCTCTTGGCGTAGTGGGCCATGTCGAAGGACTCCACGTGTTCCCGGCCCTCCCGGGGCTCGTTGGTCAGCGTGATGTGCTGCATCTTGTCAACGCGGTAGTGCTTGATGCAGTCGTCCGGGGCGTCGTAGGCCACAAGGTAGTAGTTTTCGTCATCCCAGGTCAGGCACCAGGGGCTCACCTGGTACCACTTGCCGCCCCGGCGCAGGGCCATCTCCTTGTTCACGGTCCACTGGCTGTACTGGAAGCGGATCCGGGAATTGCCGTTGATGGCGGTGTGCAGCTTGTCGATGTTGTAGTAGATGGATTCGTTCATCGTCTTTACCCGCCCGGCGATGATCACCTGGCGGTGCAGCTGGAGGGCCTGGTGGGTGCTGACCAGCCCCTCCAGCTTGTCGATCAGCTCCCGGGACTTCCGGTCGGTGATGAACTTCGCCGCCTGCACCGAGTCCACCAGCAGCTTCAGCTCCGGCAGCTCGAATTCACGGGAGGCGAGGCTGTAGTAGGTGTTGTGCCCCTCGTGCTGGCTGATGATGTCCAGGCCGAAGCGGCGCAGCTCCTCAAAGTCGGCGTACAGCGTCTTGCGGTCGGCGTTGACATCGTATTCCGCCAGCATGGCGATGATCTGGGGCATCGTCAGCCCGTGCTCCTCGTCCGTCTGCTCGTGGAATATCTTCGAAAGGTACAGCATTTTCAGCTTTTGGTTCGCGCCCTTGGCCATCGGATAAACCTCCTTTTATGTATTCTGATTTGCCGCGGGCTTACGCCCGCTTGAAGGGGGACAGGTCCCCCTTCAATACATCCTCCTCAGATTTGCCTGAAATCGCAAGCGATTTCCGGG
>ONJE01000221.1 GCA_900318045.1 uncultured Eubacteriales bacterium | reverse complement strand
GTACGATTAAAGATCGGGGCGCTCCGCCCCCGATACCCCCGGCAAGTTAGCGTTGTTAAGGATCGCGGCAGCCGCCATTCCTGTTCCCTGTTCCCTGTTCCCTCGTCTCCCCGACAAATCAGAATATATTCCCAAAGCGAGGACATATGGACATCTCACTGCAAGGCATCAAGGGTATCGGTCCTGCCCGGCTGAAGGCGTTTGAGGCGGCGGGCATTCGCACGGTGCGGGAGCTTGTGATGTTCCTGCCGAAGGAGTACCGCGACCTGACGGCCACGGTGCCGCTGGCGGGATTACAGCCGGGGGACACCGCCGCGGTGCGGGTGCGGGTGGCCGGAGAGCCGACCGAGCGCCGGGCAAAGCGTCTTCTGATCACAAAGGTCTACGTCACCGACGACACCGACACCGTACAGGTCGTCTGGTACAACCAGCCCTGGCTGAAAAAGCAGCTGTTCCCGGGGCGGGAGTTGCTGCTGTACGGCAAGGTGGAGCACAAACAGGGCTACATCTCGCTGGTCAGTCCCACCATCGAACAGGGGGAGGGCCTGGTGCCTGTTTACCGCAACATCGCCGGCATTCCGCCGAAGGCCCTGCGACAAAGCGTGGAGGCGGCGCTGAAGCTGTGCGAAGGCCAGTGGCAGGATGATCTTCCGGAGTCCCTGCGCCGCCGCTACGGCCTGTGCGAGCGCAACTTCGCCATGCGCAGCGCCCACTTCCCGGACAGCCGGGAGGCGCTGGAGGCCGCCCGGCGGCGCATCGCATTTGAGGAGCTGCTGCTGTACCAGGTGGCGCTGCGGCTGTTTCGCAGTACGGGCCGGGAGGGCGTGCGGATCAACTTTGATGAAGACGCCGTCGAGGCCTTTTGGCAGTGCCTTCCATTCGCGCCGACGAAGGCCCAGCGGCGGGTGCTCGGCGAGGTGGCCGCCGACCTGCGCGCGCCAAAGGCCATGGCCCGCATGGTGCAGGGGGACGTGGGCAGCGGCAAGACGGCCATTGCCTTTGCCGCCATCGCGCTGGCCCACGCCGGGGGTTGGCAGTCGGCGATGATGGCCCCCACCGAGGTGCTGGCCCGCCAGCACTACGAGGCGGCGGTAAAGCTGCTGGCGCCTCTGGGCATCCGCGTGGGGCTGCTGGTGGGAAGCCTGACGCCAAAGCAGCACCGGCTGGCCCACGAGGCCATCGCCGGCGGCGAATGGGACCTGGCAATCGGCACCCATGCGCTGATTACCGAGGGCGTGGAATACAGGAACCTGGGCCTGGTGGTCACCGACGAGCAGCACCGCTTCGGCGTGCGCCAGCGGACGCTGCTGTCGGAGAAGGGCGACGCGCCCAACGTGCTGGTCATGTCGGCCACGCCCATCCCCCGCACGCTGTCGCTGATACTGTATGGCGATCTGGACATCTCCATCGTGGACGAGCTGCCCCCCGGGCGCACGCCGGTGGCAACCCGAATCGTGCCCGAGGCCAAGCGGGCGGACATGTACGGCTTTCTGCGCAAGGAGGTCGCCAAAGGCAGGCAGGTCTACTTCGTCTGCCCGCTGGTGGAGGAATCCGAGGCGGTGGAGGCGCTGCCCGCCGAGGCGGTCTACGAGGATTTGCGCACGAACCGGCTGCCGGAGCTGCGCATTGAGCTGGTCCACGGCCGTATGAAGCCTGCGGACAAGGATGCCGCGCTGGAGCGCTTTCGCACCGGTGAGGC
Source organism: uncultured Eubacteriales bacterium (assembly GCA_900318045.1). GTDB lineage: Bacteria > Bacillota > Clostridia > Christensenellales > Aristaeellaceae > UBA2862. The sequence goes on along the minus strand of ONJE01000221.1, from coordinate 3,225 downwards.
GGACGTGTTGGTCTCCACCACGGTGATCGAGGTGGGCGTGAACGTGCCCAACGCCACGGTGATGGTGATCGAGAATGCCGAGCGCTTCGGCCTGGCCCAGCTGCACCAGCTACGGGGCCGGGTGGGGCGGGGCACGGAGGCCTCCTGGTGCTTTTTGATGGCCGAGCCCAACCCGCGGCTGCGCTTCCTGGCATCCACCACCGACGGCTTCAGGATCGCCCGGAAGGACATGGAGCTGCGGGGGCCGGGGGAGCTGTTTGGCACCCGCCAGTCCGGCGCGCTGTCGGCGGGCCTGGGCAGCCTCGCCGGGGATGCGGAGCTGCTGAAGCTGACCCACGACGAGGCCCGGACGCTGATGGCGGACCCCGAAGCCCCCGAGGCAAAGGCCGTCATCGAACTGGCAAAGGACCGCTTCGCCGACAGGCTAAGGGATGTGGCGGTAAATTGAGAAGACAGAGGAGCAGCATACCTATGAAAAAAGTGATCGTCGTCGTCAGCTTTGGCACGACCCATGCGGATGCCGAAGCGGGCTGCATCCGGCCGGTGGAGGCTGCGCTGGCCGCGGCCTTTCCGGACAGGGAGATATGCAGGGCGTGGACCTCGCGGATCATCGCCCGCAGACTGGCTGCCCGGGGCGAGCATGTGGAGAACGAGGCGGAGGCGCTGGCGCGCCTGCGCCGGGAGGGCTATGAGGACATCGCCTTCGTGCCCACTCACATGATCCGGGGCCAGGAGTACGAACGGGTGGCGGCGGTGGCCGATGGCCTGCCGGTGTCCGCCCCGCTGCTGGATGACCAGGCGGATTTGGAATGGATGGCAGGCCTCCTGGATGGCATTGCTGCCGAAGAGGGCCGCACGCTGCTGGTGATGGGACACGGCACCGACCATGTGGCTGACGCCACCTATGCCCGCCTGCGGGAAGTGTTGCCTGATCGGGTGAAGCTGGCCTGCGTGGAGGGCCGCCACGCCCTGGAGGGCATACTGGACGGGTTGGAGGCCGTGCCCGGCAAAGCCCTGACACTGATGCCCCTGATGCTGGTGGCCGGCGATCACGCCAGGAACGACCTGGCCGGGGATGCGCCTGACTCCTGGAAGAATATCCTGCTGGCCCGGGGCTTCGACGTCCGAACCCGCCTGACGGGCCTCGGCGCGCTGGAAGCGGTACAGCAGCGGTTTGTGGAGAAGGCGAAGGCGGTTTGCGAATCAGGGAAACAGGAGTGACATCATGACAAATAGCAGCATTCCCTTCACCGCCGCCATATTTGACCTGGACGGTACGCTGCTGGACAGCGTGTGGGTCTGGCGGGAGGTGGACCGGGTCTTCTTCGGGGAACTGGGTATCGCGGAGCCGGAGGACTACGCCCGTTCCGTCCAGGGTATGAGCTTCCGGGAGACCGCGGAATACACGGTGCGGCGCTTTGGCCTGTCCCGGACGGCGGAGGAGGTCATGGACGGCTGGATGCGGATGACCGCCGAGGCCTATGCCCGCCGGGTGGCGCTGAAGCCGGGGGCGCTTTCCTACCTGCGCTCGCTGAAGCGGGCCGGTGTGAAGCTGGCCGTAGCCACCGCCAACCGGGAGGATTTGTTCGGCCCGACCCTGCGCCGCTGTGGCGCGTGGGAGCTGTTCGACGCCGTGTGTACTTCCGCCGAGGTGGGCGATGTGTGCAAGGACGACGGGTCGCTGTTTCAGCTGGCGGCGCACAGGCTGGGCGTTGCTCCGGCGGACTGCGTGGTCTTTGAGGACACGCTGGAAGGGGTGCTCGGGGCTCGCCGGGCCGGCATGGGCGTGTACGCCGTTCGGGACGCGGGCAACGACCACAATCTCGATAAAATCGCCGCCCTTGCGGACGGCGTGATGGATGATTTTACCCGAATGGAGCGTTTTCACGGGCTTGGCGGGCGGCAGCGATGCGTGATCTTTACCAGCCGCTGCGACGGCGACGTGAGGCGGGCTTACCGGCAAAAAGCGGGGGATTGGATACTCTGTGCCGACGGCGGCTGGCAGCTGGCCCAAAAGGCCGGGGTGAAGCCTGACCTGGTCATCGGCGACTTCGACTCCTCCGAGCAGCCGGATGAGGGCCCGGTGGAGCGCTATCCCGCGGAGAAGGACGACACCGACACCATGCTGTGCCTGAAAAAGGGCCTTGCGATGGGTTATGACGACTTCCTGGTCGTGGGTGGCTTCGGCGGTCGGATCGACCACACGCTGGGGAATCTCCAGGCGATGCGCTACGCCGCGGACCGGGCTGCCGCGATCGAGATGTGCGACGGGGAGAGCTGGGCAACGGTGGTCGAAGGCGGCGCGGTACACGTGCCCGCCGATGTTATCGGCGAAGGAAATGTGAAGCTGTCGGTGTTCGCCCTGGACCGGGAATGCCGGGGCGTGACCATACGCGGCGCGAAGTGGGCAATCGAAGACGGCGCATGGACCAACGGCTTCCCTCTGGGCGTCAGCAACGAGTTTGCGGGCGAGTATGCCGGGATTTCCGTAGAGAAGGGCGCGCTGCTGGTGACGGTTTGCAGGGAAGGACAGCCGGGGAGAGGTGAATAAAGGATGAACAAGGGTAGCCTGATGCGCCTGCTGGACGTGGCGCTGGCACTGGCTCTGTTTCAGGTGCTGAAAGATCTGGATATGCCCTATCCGAGGACGCTCGGTGGACTGTGGGGTATGCACAGGGATGTTTTTCGCACGGCAACGTCCGCGCTGTGGCTGGTGATGCTGTGGCTCAGCCTGTATCCATCCCGGGACAGGGCGGAACGGGTGTCGCGGTTGACCGTGACATCAGGCGCGTTGTTGTGCGTGTTCATCCTGGCGATGACCTATGCCAACGCTCTCGTCGTTTATTCCTACAAGGCCCTGCTTTCACAGCTGATCTACGGGGGCACGGCGATGCTGTCCGGCGCGAGCGCCTGGGCGCTGTGCCGGGGGCTTGCGAAGGATAACCCGGCTGTGCCGGAATGCGGGGACGCCTGCCGTGTTTGTGGGCGCTCGCTGGCCGTGGCCCTGGGGTTGATGCTTGCGGGCATGATCGCCTGTGTGTTGAAGTATCGACAGGCCATGTGGTATTCCGTGGCCGCCGCCGACATTTGGCTGGCGGTCAGGTGGGCGACGGGCGAGGGGAGAGGCAAATTCTGATTTGTCGCGGGCTATCGCCCGCTTGAAGGGGGACAGGTCCCCCTTCAATACATCTCCCTCAGATTTGCCTGAAATCGCAAGCGATTTCC
>ONJE01000218.1:9526-14962 GCA_900318045.1 uncultured Eubacteriales bacterium | reverse complement strand
GGATGTGGTATAATGGGTACAAGGTTAAGCTGATTAGAGAACTTCGATAGGGGAATACCTGAAACAGTATTCAGCAGGTGAAGAAGAATACCCGCTTCATAATGTTCCTCCACCACCCTCCCACCAACATTCAGGAGAGGCGCAGCGGCTTTACGGACATGGCGAAAGAATACGGTACGGATCTTTGCGCTTGCCTGCCTGTTCGGGTTGATCGAAGCTCTGGGAGACCGCCGTGTCTGGCGTAGGCGGGAGGAAACCGAGCGCACTCGCACGACAGGTGTCGTCGTTGGCTTTGCCGAGGAGCAGCATCGCTATCGCTCCAGAAGATCCCTGAACGCGCATTACGTCACCGTCTACTATCCCATTGTGCGCTTCCGGGCCGACGGTGTTGAATACAAGCTGAAGTGCACCAGTATCGTCCCCCGGGATAAATTCCAGGAGGACCAGGCGGTGGATCTGCTGTACGATCCCAACAATCCGACCCACTTCCATCTGGATCGGGGCGACATGGAAGAACGATCCACTCGGAGCACGATTATCTTTGCACTGGTGTTCTTGACCATCGCGGTCGCCACCATCGTCGTGCTGTTGTGCGTCAATCCCGAGCTGAGGATACAGCTGAAGAACGCGCTGTATAACGGCCATTGCGCCTCAACGTTCCGCCATTAATCCACCTCAGAATTGAACTGTCCAGGACGACAGTGTTACATACCTGAAAGGACAATCCATGCTCAAGAAAGCACTCTGGGTGATGATCCCCTTCCTGCTCATCTTCCTATTGGGCCTTTTCCTGTTCTTGCGACCTCAGTATCGGGTACCGATCGTAGAGGTTGTGGATACCTTCACCCAGCAGGAAAAGACTGGCCAGCGCTCGCCGCATCGGCACACAGTGGCTTATGCAACGGTCAAGGTGGATTTGGATGGTGAGGAACATGAAGTCACCGTCCATGATAATACCTGGAAGCCTCTAAAGGCTGGGGATACTGTGGTTGTCACGCGGGGACTGTTCGGTTGGATCGTTGAGTACAGAACGAGAAACGCCTACAGGCTGATGGCATTCTCTGCAGTGATGGGGTCGGCGTGCATGATGGTGTTTTGGATTATCGGAAAGAGAAAGAAGTTGTGAACACGATTTTTTGTTTCCTTTGTCTTTCACTCATTGGTTGGATATGCCTTTTCATAGGGCTTGCCCAATCCCGGCGTTTCAGAGCCAGGACAACGGTTGAAACCTGTAGGGTCGAAGGCATCATCCAGGGGTATGAGGTCGAAGAAAAGCCATGGGGACGCGGCCCAACCGCAAAGTGCTATCATCCCGTTGTCTGCTTTACGGTCGATGGTCATCCCTATACTGCTACCGCAGATTTCTATTATCTGGAAATGCGCGGACAGGATCACAAACATCCGCCCGAGGGGAGCGCCGTCATTCTGTATATCAACCCTTCCAACCCGTTCAGGTTCCACCTTGAACAGGAGAAGGATGATAAGGGTATGGTCAGGATCGGAATATACTGCATCATCCTGGCTGCAGTGGTGAGTGCCGTCTGTGCGCTGGTTTTGAAGTGATGGGGTCCATCCCTATGAGAAACCAGTAATCAATGCCATTCCTCTGTGGGGGGACGGGCTATTCAGACCGAAAGCTGAAGTCATAAAATCGTGATGAGGAAGAAGACCAATCTGAAGCGAATTACCCTCAGATAGATAGGTATTGGAATCACCAAAACACCATAATTTCATCGCTTATTCTCCTATCCCCGCACAAACGGTGCGCTGTATTCAGCGGTGATTTCCCTGATCTCCTTCTCGCCGTCGATGTAGGGCTGGTAGATGGCCTCAACCCTCCCACCACCCCTGTTGTCGCAGCCGGAGCAGAACTCGCAGTCGATACCGCAGGCGCCCCAAAGCGCCTGATGGACGATCCGGGTGCGCTCCTCCCGGGTTGTGTCCTTGATCAGTATGGATTTCATGGTTTATTCCTCCCGCCGCCTGGCTTCCTCAAAAACCGCTTCATCCGCAGGTCCGGGATAATCCACGGTGCCATGGCCACCACCAGCAGCGGGCAGGAGGCGCAGTGCGCGCCGGGAATCCTCCTATGCTCAGTAGCACGATATAGTGCGACAAAAAACTCTTGACGCGATTTATCAGCGAAAGCGTGATGAGCTTCATAAATCTTTCGCTTCCGAACTTGTGCACGTAAAACATATTCTGTATAATACACGATACATTCAGTGCTGTCAACAAAAGGAGGCTGGACGAAGTGCGGGAACTTCGGTTTGCCATCAAAAACACGATTCCGATCTTCTTCACCTATCTGTTCATCGGCATCGCCTTTGGCGTCCTCACCATTGACGCAGGATACAGCGTGCTGTTCTCCGTCGCCTCGGCCTTCTTCATCTTCGCAGGCTCCATGCAGCTGGTGATGATCCCCATGATGACCTCCGGCGCCTCGCTGCTCACGCTGGCGCTGATGACCTTCTTTATCAACGCACGCCACATTTTCTACGGCATCAGCTTTGTGGAGCGCTTCCGCAAAATGGGCTGGCGCGGCGTGTACATGGTTCTGACGCTGACGGACGAGACCTACTCGGTGCTGTGCTCCGTGCAATACGAACCCGGGCTGGATGAGGACAGGGCGACTTTCTACATCGCCTTGCTCAACCACCTCTACTGGATATTCGGCTGCCTGGTCGGCGCGTGCGCGGGGCGGCTGCTGCCCTTCGACATGACAGGCATCGACTTCTCCGCCACCGCCTTTTTCCTGGTCGTCGTCATCAACCAGTGGCGACAGTACCGATCCAAGCTACCCTTCCTCACCGCCGCAACCTGCGCGCTTGGCTATTACCTGCTGCTGGGTAAGGACTATTTCCTCATTCCCACGCTTCTCACCTGCCTGTTTGCTCTGCTTGCGCTGCGCAGACCCATCGAAGCGAAGGAGGGACGAGTGGATGCCTGAAACGCTGTACTCCATCTCGGCCATCGCCGTAGTCGCCCTCGTCACATGGGGCCTTCGTGCCGCGCCGTTTCTGCTGTTCGGAAACCGCCCACTTCCAAAGACGATGCGCTATCTGGGCAAGGCGCTGCCGCCCGCCATCATGACTGTGCTGGTGATCTACTGCCTGCGAAATACCAGCTTCGACCACTCCCCCTTCGGCATCCCGGAGTTGGCCTCCTGTACGTTGGTGGCGCTTTTACAGATCGTCAAAAAGAACATGTACCTGTCCATTATCGCCGGAACTGTCTGCTATATGATACTGATTCGTGTTTTATGATGGAGTTCAGCTATGCCTATATATCCAGCCCCTCTGATCAGCGCAGACCCCGCCCATAGTCATAGGCCCTTTCCTGCACGTCAGTCCTGCCCGCTGCTTCGCCGGGATCGTTGATGCCGCCGCAGAACAGCGAACCTGCGAAGGATGCCTTTTCAAAGCACTCGATCCAGCCCCGCAGGCCGCTGACCGCACGGTCCGGCACATGGGGATCCTCTTCCGCCGCGACGGACATCATGTACACGTTGCGGAACTGATAGTCCGACGGGTAGAGAGGGTTGAGCCTGTCCAGCAGGGTCTTCATCTGGCCGCTCATCTCGTAGTAATAGATGGGCGTCACAAAAACCAGCGTGTCCGCGGCCAGTGCCTTTTCCGCGATGATGTTCGCGTCGTCGTTCAGCACGCACTTCTGCGTCTTCTGACAGGCCAGACATCCCTTGCAGAATTGGATCGTTTTACCCTCAGGATGTCCGAATTGCTCTTTGCCCGAAGGCTCGTCGAAATCACCAATACGTTGCTCATTTCAGATTCTCCTTTATCATAAGGCATGCTCACGCGGCCATTCGTAAGCGCGATAGACCTCGTCCGTCACATTCTCGTCACTGGAGGTGACCAGCCTCTGCATCGGCAGATCCTCCTTGCCCTGATGGAATATCGCCTTTCATTCAGTCCTGCCGGTTTGCCTGGATGATTTCCTTCAACGCGATGTGGGGATTGCGGTAGCGCGCGTCGGGATTGGGCTCCTTCACTGTGATAAACTGGATCGCCTTTGCGGGGCACGCCTGAATGCAGGCCATGCAGTTTGCGCAGCGAGAGTAATCCCAGACTGGTCTTTTATTCTCCAGGTGAATGCAGCCCCGGGGACAGACGCGCGTGCAGGTGCCGCAGCCCACGCAGCTTTCGGACACCGTATACAGCGGGAAGGCGTACATGGGACCGGTCTTCTTGATCCACGCCACAAAATTCTGGTAGAAGTCGATCTCATCCGCGGGCGCCTGCTGGACCATCACCCTCTTCGCGGCAATGTCGCTCCTGATGGCGTCGATATGCGCGTCCACCTGCTTTTCGGCCTCGATGCTCCGCTGCTGATCCATGTCGAACACGATCAGGGCGTTGTCGTGCATGATGATGGTGTTGACGTAATCCGCCGCCTTGCCGATGGACTGGAGCCACGCCTGTGTGCGCTCGGCCACGCCGCCGTGGTGCATGCCGTAGGTGACGACGAGGTAGAAGTACCCGGCCTCAAATTCGGAATCCCGGATGAAGTCCTTCACCAGGGGCGGGATTTCAAACTCGAACAGCGGACAGACGATGCCGATCCTTTCAGCCTTGTAGTGCCTGTTTTCCTTGTTCATCTCCTGGGGAATACTGAGCCGTTCCTCGTCCAGCTGCTTGGCGACATACAGACTGTTGCCGGTTGCTGTAAAGTAAAAGACCATTGTTCTCCACCTCTCTCAGTCCTGAATGCCCTGCACGAATTGTAGCACTTGTTCCCTGATTCCGTCAAATGTATCGCTGGCTATGGCCATACCCTTGCGCACGTCGGCGTTCGGCTGCAATGCCTGCACGACCTCCATCGCGTCAGCCATGCCGCTGCCGCAATGCGTCGTGAAAACATAGACCGTCTTGCCGGACAGGTCGACGCTTTCCAGGAATGACCGCACTGGCAGGCAGACGCTGTAGGCCCAGATGGGCGTCACCAGCCAAACGGTATCGTAACCGGTCATGTCCTCCGGGATCGCGGCCATCCGTGGATGGACACGATCCTTTTCCTGACCCTCGATCACGGTAACCGTATCCCAGAACGCTTCGGGATAGGTGAAGGCCGTCTGAATGGGGAACACGTCGCCGCCCGTTTCATCCGCGATCCATCCGGCCACCATCTGGGCGGTGCCAACCAGCTTTTCTCCTGTTACGTTCTGTGATGCGTAGGACACCGCATCCACTTCCTCCGGGAACGCCGTGTTTCCCACGCGGGAAAAGTACAGCACCAGCGTATTGTGGTTCTCACCAGGCACCAGGCCGATGGGCGCATTTTCAACCGGCGTATAGTCGAAATACCTTGTATAGTTCTCCGCCTCCTGATCGCCTTCCGCAAAGGCGCAGGCAGCGGCCATAAGGGCAAGCATCAGCAGGATACTGAGTGTTCTCTTCATAGATTTATTCCTTCCGA